>JASJEC010000130.1 GCA_030064845.1 Kiloniellales bacterium | reverse complement strand
CAAGGAGGGTGAATCACACTTCGCCCCAAAAGGGAATCCCCTAACGATTCCCACTTAAGGCGCGACGCTCTAGAACAGCACGCCGACCGTGCCGTCGTCCGCGACATGGACCGCAGGCAGTTGCGCGAAGCTGGTACCGCCGTCCGGCGTCAGCTCGCCGCCGCCGACCGTGATCTCGTCGGACCAGGTCTCGCCGCCGTCCCTGGACAGCGTCATGAAGACGCCGATGAAGGAGAAGGACGGGTCGACG
Source organism: Kiloniellales bacterium (assembly GCA_030064845.1). NCBI lineage: Bacteria > Pseudomonadati > Pseudomonadota > Alphaproteobacteria > Rhodospirillales > Kiloniellales bacterium. The sequence goes on along the minus strand of JASJEC010000130.1, from coordinate 5,223 downwards.
TTCTGCCAAACCACGTACATAAAGCCGTTGTTCCGATTGAACGCTATGTCGGGAATGCTACCCGCGGCTCTTGTCGTGTTTACGATGGCGCCGCCGGTTACGGCGGCCAATTCCGCATCGACTGAGACGAAGCCGCCGATCGTATTCGAGGGAATCTCTTTGGCATGTTGCTCCCAGGTGTTGCCCTTGTCGAAGGAGCGGATGATGACACGCTCGCGGTAGTCCTGCCCCGGTACAGCAAATACCGCCTGCGATACGTTCACCAAACGGCCATCGGGCAAGACCACGATCTGGTGGCCGATGTTCTGCGCGCCGAAGATGGGGGTCACGTTGGGATCGATGCCGGCTTGTTCCAGTAGCTTCACATCGTTACGGATCTTGTAGATCGCGCGCTCCTGCTCCCAGCTTCTTCCCTTGTTTCTCGACCGGATGAAGAAAGTGTCGCTGTAGAAGAACTGAACCGGAATCGCGCTGTCGTCGGTCGGCAGGACGTCCTTCAAGAGCTGCCAGGTCCCGTACACGAAGCGTCGCTTGTAGGGGTCCGCTGTCATAGTGTTCTTGTCGTTGAATGGCGCGCCGGGTTCCAGCTCCGTGCGGTTGCTCACCACGATGGGATCCGACCAGGTCTTCCCGCCGTTGGTGGAGCGCAGCATGGAATAGGCACTTCGCAAGCTTTCGAAGTCTGGCGGCAGCCTATCCGTCATCAGGCTCATTTGATGGAAGACCGCGCCGTCACCATCGTCGCCATCGTCGTCGTCATCATCGTCGTCGTCATACCGGCCAACCTCTCCGGGAGTGACCGTCAGCCAGGGGTCTGAGGCCCGATCGAAGGACTCGTCGCCCACTTGCAGGCCGCCGGAGCAACGGGTGATCGGTGTGGAGGCCAGAGTCCAGGTCTCCCCGCCGTCGTCCGAATAGAAGGTTGCCGTGCTCTGCGCCGAGCCGTTGCTCCAGCGGTCCTGGTGGACGATGGCTGCCATCTCCTCGGATCGGCCGAAGTCCACGTCCATGTAGGGTTCCGTCTCGCTGTTGCGCCAAACGGTTCCCGTTTGGGGTGTCAGATTACAATCCACCCCTGGCGGATAGGGGCTGAGGCCGGATATCGGCACGATCGGATCGTCCGCGGCAAATGCGCTTTGCCCCAGAGCCAAAACGCCCAGAGTCATGATGGGAAACAGAGCCGTTGTCAGAGACAATCGGCCACACTTCTGCGCTCCCCATTTGTAGCCTTGCATGTTTTGTCCTCCCTATCTTGGGGGCGATTGGATCGAAGACCTTCGCCCCCTACGCCGTCAGATGGCCCAAAGGGACCCCTCTCCGCCGCCGCTTGCCGCCAACCGAGATTGCATCCAGGAAAGCTGAACCCAGCCGCCGCGGCGCACCGACGGAGACCGTCCTCAGAGATTTGCCAATTGCTTGGCACAGAGGACCAGAATCCACCGGGCAGGGAATTTGAACTGGGTCTGTCGTCATCGCTGTCCCGCGCCGCACATCGGCGGCCGTCAGGAGATGCGCCCTAAGACTGGCGCGATATGCATCGTCTTCACGGCGCAGTCGGTGGGTCGGAGCGTGACGCTGCATCACCGGCACACGATCCGAGCGGCAGTTTTTTCCGAGATTTCCCGGATGTTGATTCCCGTATAAGTCGTATCACGAATCAAATCGAGATGCGAGCTCAGGTTGTGGATAAAACTAAATTTTCACTTCTTTAGAGTTGAGCGACCGATTCCCCCAGCGAATGCCCGCTTGCTCGAATCGGGCGAATGACGTGAGCTTGCGGTCGCCGCCCGCGGCGGCCATGCCACAGCCTTCGGAGTGGCCCCTTCGATGGACGGAGCCCGCAGCCATAGCATCGCGCTCGCCCTCGGCGGTTTGATCGCGCTGGCCGCGGCCATGGGCATCGGACGCTTCGTCTACACGCCGATCCTGCCGTTCATGGAGCAGGCCCTGGAACTGACCAAAGCCGAGGCCGGGATCGTCGCCTCGGCCAATTTCCTTGGCTATTTGCTGGGCGCCCTGGGGGCGGCGGCGGATCGTCTGCCCGGCGGACGGCGCCTTTGGTTCCTGGCCGCGCTGGGCGTCAGCGCCGTGACCACCGCCGCCATGGGCCTGGCCACGGCAGTGCCGGTCTTCCTGGTGCTGCGTCTCCTCGGCGGCGTGGCCAGCGCCTTCGTCCTGGTCTTCGGCTCCGCACTGATTCTCGACCGCTTGGCCCAGGCCGGACGGCCCGGCCTGTCGTCGGTGCACTTCGCCGGGGTCGGCAGCGGAATCGCCGTCTCGGCCGTCCTGGTCTGGGGCCTCGGTGCGATAGGCGCCGACTGGCGAGCGCTCTGGCTGGCCAGCGGCGCGCTCTCCCTGCTGGCGCTGCTGGCCGCCCGGGCCCTGGTCCCAGGCGGGGCGGAGGCCGCCGCCCCTCAGGCTGTCGGCAACACGTCGGACGGCATGGACCGGCGCCTGCTGGCCTTGACCCTGGCCTACGGGCTCTTCGGCTTCGGCTACGTGATCACCGCGACCTTCATTTCGACCATGGTGCGCGGCCTGCCGGAGATTGCCGCCCTCGAGGGCCTGGTCTGGCTGGTGGTCGGCCTGGCCGCGGTCCCCTCCGTGGCCTTCTGGGCTTGGCTCGGGCGCCGCTGGGGCAATGACCGCAGCTTCGCCATCGCCTGCCTGGTCGAGGGTTTCGGGGTCGCGCTTTCGGTGCTGGTCACCGGCCCGGTCGCCATCGTCGTCGCGGCCGCTCTTCTCGGCGGCACCTTCATGGGGATTACCGCGCTCGGCCTGATCAATGCCCGGGCGCTGTCCCGGGGCGATCCTCGCCGAGCGATCGCGATGATGACTGCCGCCTTCGGCTTGGGCCAGATGATCGGCCCGAGCTTCGCCGGCTACGCCTACCGCTTCGGCGAGAGCTTCCTGCTGCCCTCCCTAGTCGCCGCCCTGGCGCTGGTCGCCGCCGCCGCGCTGACCTTAAGGCTGCGCTCCTGAGGCAGCGAGCAGCGCGGCAGTCATTCTTCCTCCGGGCGATGCGATCGCCCGCGTCCGATCAGGGCAGCGAACAGCGAAACAGAGATCCGGCGACGGCCTGACCGTCCGGCAGGCCGGCGAGGCGGAGCATGTGCCAGGCCAGGGCTTGGTTGCTTGTGATCACCGGTTTGCCAAGGCGCGTCTCGGCCTCGGCGATCACACCGGTCGCCCGTAGATTGGTGCAGGAGGCGAACACCGCCTCGCATTCGGCCGCCGCACCGACCCGCACGATGGCGTCGAGCACCGAGGCCGGCGCGATGCGCGCGACGACGGATTCCTCGCTCTCCTCGAAGGAGCCAAAGGCGGCGATCTCGAGGCCGGCCTCTTCCAGGTTGCGGCGCATGGCCGCAGAGACCTCCGCAACATAAGGCGTGACGAAGCCGAGCCGCCGCACGTCCAGGGCGCGGCACGCCGCCTTGGTCGCGGTCAGAGGATCGCTGGTCGCGACCCCGGGCCGGACCGAGCGGATCGCTTCCGCGACCGCGGCCTCCCCGATGATGGTCGCACCCGAGGTGCAGGCATAGCCGATCACGTCGAACTCCGCGGTCGGCGGTAGGAGGCGCACGGCGGCGGGAATCTCGGCCTGCATCGCGGCCAGGGTCTCCGGTGTGACCTCGGCACCGCTCGGCACACGGCTGTGATAGAGAACGACGCCTTCGAGAGCGACGAGGCCGCGGAACTCCGGCTCGACGGTCTCGTCCGCCTGCAGAACGATCAGCCCCAGGGTCGCGCGCTGGCCGAAGCCTTCGTCGGAGTCGAATTCGAGCTTCAAACCTCTCTCCCCGGGCGTCTAACCGATGATGGGCAACTCCGGCGGTGCCCGGCGGGTCAGCAGCTCTGGACCGGACTCCCGGATCACGATGTTCTCCTCATGCACCATGACACGGCCGGGGGCGAAGCTCATCCCGGGCTCAAGGGTCAGCACCATGCCCGGCTCCAGCCGCGTCTCGTCCCAGGCCGTGTGCGAGGGCCATTCGGTGAGCTGGCTGCCCAGGCCGTGGCCGAGGCGGCCGACGTCGTTGCCCAGCGCGCCGCCGACCTCGAGGACCGCCTGCATGGCGCGGAAGAGATCGGCACAGGTCGCACCCGGCCGCGCCGCCTTCAGACCGGCTTCCGTGGCCAGATAGGCGACGTCGTAGGCGCGTCGCACCTCGTCATCGGCTTGGGCGAAGGCGAAGTTGCGGTCGAAGTCGCAGAAATAGCCGTCGTAGATTGAGCCGGTATCGAGGATCAAGACGTCGCCCTCGGCGAGCGGGCGCTCCGAAGGCGGCGAGATGATGTCGCCGTACCCGCCGGGCCCGGCGCCCCCCACCAGATAGGGCACGTCGTCGACCCCGCGACGCAGACATTCCATCTTGAAGGCGCGGAAGGCCTCGATCTCGCTCTGTCCTTGATGGAAGAGCTGCGCGGCGTTGGCGAAGGCATCGGAGACCAGGGCGCAGACGTGGGCGATCTTGGCGATCTCGCGCTCGGACTTGACCTGACGCAGCCGGCACAGGATGGCGGTGGAGTCTGCGAACTCGGCCGTCGGCAGCGCCTGGCGCAGGCGCTCGAAATCGCCTAGGGGCATGCGCAGATGGGTCTCCCGCGCCATGGCCAGGCCGATGCGCCCGCCGGCCCCGGCGAGCTCCGAGAGGGCAGCCGCGAGCAAGCTGACGCCGTCGTCGCTGGGGTGCGGTGAGGACCAGGTTCGGATGTCGTCGACCCAGGTTCGGGCCATGGCTTCGGCGCCGATCTCGGGAATGACCGCTACGGGCTTGCCCGCGAGCGGCACCACGAGGAACCAGGGCCGGGTCGGGCTCTGCCAGAACTGGGTCAGGAAACCGGAGAAGTAGCGCAGCTCGACCTCGGTCGTGAGCAGCAGCGCCGCGAAGCCGTCCTCGGCCATCAGCGCTCGGGCCCGCTCCAGCCGGCCTTCGAACTCGCTGTCGGGAAAGCCGCGTGGCGGCGCCCCCGCTGTTCCCTGCGGCACCAGGCGCCTCCTGCCTTGGGATCGCGAAGCGGCGGCCGACGGGGACCGCCCCTGGGCATTGCAGGTTTGAGAGTGGCACGTCCGGGCCCGGCTGCAAACGCTCCAAAGGCAGCAAGCACCCGACGCCCTTCACTCGATCACGACCAGGGTGCGGACCTCGATGCTCTCGCGCGGGGCGGCACCCTCCGGCGTGTTCGGGTCCTCGAAGGCGCTGTGGGGCGTGAAGCGGG
>JASJEC010000129.1 GCA_030064845.1 Kiloniellales bacterium | reverse complement strand
TGAAGAACCGCGCGACCCAGCTCTCCGGCGGCGAGATGCAGCGGGTCGCGATCGGCCGGGCCCTTGTGCGACGGCCGTCGATCTACCTGATGGACGAGCCGCTGTCCTCGCTGGACGCCAAGCTGCGCGAGGATCTGCGGATCGAGCTCAAGCGCATCCAACGCGATCTGGGCGCGACCATCCTCTACGTGACCCACGACCAGCTCGAGGCGATGACCCTGGCCGACCGTATCGGCGTGCTCTCCGAGGGTCGCCTGGTCCAGGTCGGCGCGCCACGCGAGGTCTACGAACAACCCAGCGACGTCCACGTCGCCCGGCGGCTGGGCAGCCCGCAGATCAACCTGGTGCCGGGTGGGACTCTGGGCGTCGAGAATCGCCCGACCTCGGCGGCGACCGTGGGGGTTCGCCCGGAGGACGTGCTTCTGCACCGCGACGACGGGGTCGCCGCCGAGGTGCTTGCAGTCGAGCACCTGGGCGTCGAGACCTTGGTCCTGCTCTCGGTCGAGGATATGACCCTTCGGGCCTTGCTGGGCGCCCACGATCCCGTCGCGGAGGGCGAGAAAACCCGGATCGCCGTGCGTCCCGGTGCCGCCCTGTTCTTCGACGACGCGGGCCAAAGGATCACCGGGCCGGAGACGAATTCGAAGCCGGAGGCTGCCTATGGCACCTGATCAGCTGCAACGCCTGATCGCGGCAACCGCCGCGACCATCGCCGCGAACGCCGAAGAGCTGACTGCCCTCGATCAGGCGATCGGCGACGGCGACCACGGCGTCAACATGAAGCGCGGCTTCGACGCCATCGCGGCCGCCGCCGAGGAGATCGGCGCCCTGCCCCTGGCCGGCGCGCTGCAGAAGGCGGGCATGACCCTGGTCATGACCGTGGGCGGCGCCTCGGGTCCGCTCTACGGCTCGCTGCTGATGGGCATGGGTAAGGCGGCCGGGCAGGAAGGTGGAACCGATATCGCGGCAATGCTGGCGGAGGGCATCGAGGCGGTGAAGAAGCGCGGTAAGTCGGAGGCCGGCGAAAAGACCATGCTGGACGTTCTGGTCCCGGTCGTTGCGGCGCTCCAAGCGGCCGAGGCGGAAGAGCTGATCGCGGCGGCACGCGCTGCGGCAGACCAAGGCCTGGCCGCGACCAGGGACATGCTGGCCACCAAGGGCCGCGCCTCATTCCTGGGCGAACGCTCGATCGGGCATCTGGATCCGGGCGCGCGCTCTTCGGCGCTTTTGATCCATGCGGTCTGCGACGTCATCGAGGGCAAAACATGAGCGAACGGGTTTCCATCGTCATCGTCTCGCATTCCGCGGAGGTCGCGAAGGGCGCGGCCGACATGGTGCGGGAGATGGTCGGCGACGAGGTCCGCGTCGCCCACTGCGGCGGCAATCCCGAGGGCGGCCTGGGCACCAACGTGCCCGCGATCATGGAGGCCATCCAGTCGGTCTACGGCCCCCAGGGTGTGGCCATGCTGATCGACTTGGGCGGGGCCGAAACCAACAGCGAGATGGCGATCGAAATGCTGCCGGCCGAAATGCAGGGCAAGGTCGTGATCTGCAATGCGCCGATCGTCGAGGGTGCGGTCATGGCCGCGACCGAGGCCGCGGGCGGCTCGACGCTGGCCGAGGTGCGTGCCACGGCCGAGGAGTTCTTGTCATGAACGACGCAGCCAAGGACCTGACCGAGGCGCTCGGCGAAGCGGTGATACAGGACCCGACCGGCCTGCACGCCCGGCCGGCGGTCAAGCTGACCAAGCTGGCCAAGGCGCATCAGGCAAGCGTCGAGGTCCGGGTCGGGGCCGAGGCCGATTGGGTCAACGCCAAGTCCCCCAACGCGGTCATGAAGCTGAAGGCCGGGCACGGTGCGACACTCTGCTTTCGCGCGAGCGGCAGCGACGCCGAGGCCGCGGTCACTGCTCTGGTGGCCCTGGTGGAACGCGACTTCGATGGCTGAGACCGCGACCGAACAGGTGATCGCGGGAATCGCCGCCGCAGACGGCCTGGTCATCGGGCCCATCGCGCGCGAGGGCAGCTTGCGCCTCGGCGGGCGACGGGTCGGCAGCGCCGCACAGGAGTGCGAGGCCCTTCTGCGGGCGATCGCCCTGGCCAAGGAGGAGCTGGCCGATCTTGTCGCCGGAGAGGACGAACTGGCGGCCGGGATCCTTGAGTTCCAACAGGCGCTGCTGGAGGACGACGACCTGCTGGCGCCGATCTTCAAGGCGGTTCAGGCCGGCGGCACTTCCCACGGGGCCTGGGACGAAGCTCTGGACAGGGAGATCGCCGAGTACCGCAGCGGCGACGACGAGTACCTCTCGGCCCGGGCCGAGGATCTTGCCGACCTGAAGGATCGCGTGCTGCGTGCCCTGATTGGCAAGGACACAGGTCGCCAAGCGACCTTCGCCGAGGGTGCCATCCTGGTCGCCGAGGACCTGACCCCGAGCCGCTTCCTCGAGCTCGACTGGCAGCGTCTCGGCGGCGGCGCGATCCGCGGTGGCAGCAAGACCAGCCACGTCGCCATCCTGGCGCGGGCGCGGGGGATTCCCCTGATCGTCGGCCTCGACGCGGAGCTCGATCATCTGGCGCTCGATGCGCCGGCCGTGCTCGACGCCGAGACGGGCCGCCTGATCCTGGCACCCAGCGACGGCACCCTGGCGCAAGTCCAGAGCCGCATCCAGGCCAGGGCGCAGGGCGACGCGGCCGCAGCCGAAGCGCTCGCGGAGAACGCGGTCACGGCAGGAGGCGCGCGCATCCAGGTCCTGATCAACGTCGACGACCCGGCAATCCTGGACGGCCTCTCCCCGGAGCATTGCGACGGCATCGGCCTCACCCGTACCGAGTTCCTCTTCGAGGGCAACGAGCCGCCGGACGAGCCGGCGCAGCTCGCGGTCTACCGCCGAATCCTGGCCTGGGCCGGCGGCAAGCCGGTAACCATCCGCACCCTGGACGCCGGCGGCGACAAGCCGATCCCCGGCGTCACACGGGAGGCGGAGTCCAACCCATTCCTGGGTCAGCGCGGGCTGCGCCTCTCCCTCGCCCACCCGGAGGTCTTCCGGATCCAGCTGCGCGCCCTGGCACGGGCCGCGGACGAGGGTCCGCTGAAGGTCATGCTGCCCATGGTCACCCTGCCGGACGAGTTCGAGCGGGCGCGGCGGCTCCTCGAAGAAGTCTTGGCACAGCTGACCGCCGAGGGCGTCGCCCACGGCAAGCCGGCCCTCGGCATGATGATCGAGGTGCCGGCGGCGGCATTGACCGCAGCGGACTTCCAGGCCGACTTCTATTCCATCGGCTCCAACGACCTGGTCCAGTACGTCATGGCCGCGGCCCGCGACAATCCGGCGCTGGGCGACCTCGCCGTCGCCGATCACCCGGCGGTACTCGAGCTGATCCGACGCAGCGTTGAGGCAGCCCGGACGCGCGGGGTCGAGATCGGGCTCTGCGGCGACCTGGCCAGCGACCCCACCTTGGTCCCGCGCCTGCTCGACTGCGGCCTGCGGTCGCTCTCGGTGGCGCCGGCGCAGCTCGGCCGGGTCAAGCTGGCGCTGCGCGACTACCGCGGCGAGGTGACCAACCCATGAACGAGACGGCCGAGGACCGGTCGGATACGGGACACGCGGTCGGGGTCTACAAGAGCCTGCTGAAGACCTTCCTGGAGCGGCGCCCATCCGGCACGCGCCAGCGCATCGCCGAGGCCCTGGGCACGCACAAGAGCTTCGTCTCGCAGATCACCAATCCCAACTACCGGGTACCCTTGCCTGCGCAGCACGTCGCCAGCATCATGAAGATCTGCCATTTCTCTGCGGAAGAACGCCGTGCCTTCCTGGCGGCCTACCGTAAGGCGCACCCGCAGCAGGCGGTCTTCCCGGAAGAGGTCGCGGCCGGTCGCCGCGTGCTCCAGATCGAGATCCCGGGCTTCGACGATCCGAAGCGCCAGGCCGAGGTTGCCGAGGCCATCGAGGAACTGGCCCGGCGCTTGATTGCGCTCGCCCGCAACGACGAGCGATCCTAGTCAGGGGAGAGAAGCGATGAAGAAGCTGATCAACGTCGTTGACGACGTTCTGAACGATAGCCTGAACGGCTTCGGCACCGCCCATGGCGACCTGGTGACGGTCAGCCTGGCACCGAAGTTCGTCACCCGCGCCGGCGGGGCCAGCCAGGGCAAAGTCGCCCTAGTCTCGGGCGGCGGTTCCGGGCACGAGCCGCTGCACGCCGGCTTCGTCGGCAAGGGCATGCTGGATGCCGCCTGTCCCGGCGAGGTCTTTACCTCGCCGACCCCGGATCAGATGCTGGCCGCAGCCCAAGCGGTCGACGGTGGTGCCGGGATCCTCTTCGTGGTCAAGAACTACTCCGGCGACGTGATGAACTTCGAGATGGCCGCCGAAATGATGGAGGGCGAGGTGGCAACAGTGCTGACCAACGACGACGTCGCGGTCGAGGACTCACTCTACACCCAGGGCCGGCGCGGCGTCGCCGGTACCGTGGTAGTCGAGAAGATCGTCGGCGCCGCCGCCGAGGAAGGTGCCGACCTCGCCGCCTGCCAGGCCCTGGGCGATCGGGTCAATGCCGCGACCGGATCGATGGGCGTGGCGCTGACCAGCTGTACGGTGCCCGCGGCCGGCAAGCCGACCTTCGACCTCGGCGAAGGCGAGATGGAAATGGGCGTCGGCATCCACGGCGAGCCGGGCCGGCGCCGCGTCGCCCTGGCGAATGCCGAGGACATCGCCGCCGAGATGATCGGCGCCATCACGGAGTCACTCAAGCCGAAAAAGGGCGAGCAGGTCCTTCTGTTCATCAATGGGATGGGCGGCACCCCTCTGATGGAGCTTTATCTCATCTACCAGTCCGCTGCGAAGCTCTGCCAGGACCGCGGGTTTGCCATCGCCCGCTCGCTGGTCGGCAACTACTGCACCTCGCTCGACATGGCCGGTTGCTCGATCACCCTGACCCGGTTCGACGACGAGATGCTTCGGCTCTGGGACGCGCCGGTTCACACCGCGGCCCTGCGCTGGGGCGTGTAAGGCCGGCGGCGCGGACAGCCGCTCCGATCCCAGGCCCGATTGCATTGCAGCGCAGTGCTGTCCATGGCGCGGAGACGCCGAGGCAAACGCTGTCTCAGCAAAACAACCTGCTGCACGGGAGTGCGACATCGCGCGGGAACGGCGCAGAAAGGTCTCCGGGATAGCCTATCGCCCGTTGCGGGAGCGGCCGCTTCGTCACTAGACTGCTCACAGTGGTGTATACTCGCTCGCTCAAACCGCTCACTGGGAGGCTTAATGAGCACCATTCTTGAAGAGGTGAACGGGGTTTTCCGTACACGCGCAATCGACGTGCACGTCACGCATGTCTG
>JASJEC010000128.1 GCA_030064845.1 Kiloniellales bacterium | reverse complement strand
GCCAACAGCGATCCCTGGCGGGCCCTGCACAAGCTGAGCAACGGCCAGACCTACGCCGATATGCCGGCGCTGCGCGCGCTCGGCCGGCAGAGCTTGATGGACCTGATGGCCTACCTGCAGACCCTGCCGGAAGAGCCCCTGGAGCCCTAAAGCCGACTGCGATGAATGGCGTCGCCCGGGTGGATCCCATCCGGCGGCCCGTTCATCGCGTGAACCTGTCCCAGGTCGTGCGTCTTGCTCGGATCGCGGCCTAAACCAGGTTGAGCGCAACCCTCTCGCTCAGAGCGCCAGCAGGCTGTCCAGGTGCTTGGGCAGATCGCGCGGAGTCAGGTGGGTGAGGTCGTTGGCGAGCTCCCCGGTGACCTTGTCCGAAGCGGCCTTCCCGAGCCCCTGACGCAGAGACCCCAGGGTCTTGGGCGGCGCGACCAGGACCAGCCGATCGTAGTCTCCGCGAAGGCCCGCCTCGGTGAGCCGGGTCGCCAGATCATGGGCGAAGGACTCCTTCTGCTGCTGGTGCCAATCGGCCCGTGGCGCCATGGCATGGCGGCCCGGGCCGAAGCGGTCGTGCACGCGGCCGGGCCGGTCCGTTCCGGCCTCGCTGGTTCGCGTGATCTTGTTTTCGAGGCTTTCGCCCTCGACCGACACCAGCCCCTTGCCGGGTCCGCTGTTGAGGAATATCCGGGCGCGCGCCGCGTCGGCCACGACCACCCATGTCTTGATCGCCTTCATTGAAGCTCTCCTCGGCGGATCGACCTTTTTCGACCCGGTCTTGCCGGTCGATCATCGACGTGACAGGCTTCCGACTTCCTTGATCTGTATCAACCCGGTGCCGCCGGGCTCGTCCTAGCTTGAGCGCCCCGCGCCCAAGACCGGAGAGAAACAGGACTCTTCGCAGGAGACAGGTCTCATGAAGAAGATACCGCGCGAGTGGGTGCTTCTCATACTGAGCGGCCTGGTCCTCCTGGTTCTGCTCTGGAGTCTGCCCCTCGCCCGCCCGCCGATCGTCCTGGACCTGCCCTACAGCCAGGTCAAATCACTGATCGCCGAGGGTGAAGCTGTCAGCGTGACGCTGCGCGGCCGGGAGCTCTCCGCTGTCCTGAAGTCTCCCATGCCGACGGCCATCGAGGGCCAGGAGACCAATCAGGTCGCGACCTTCGTTCCGGATTTCGGTGATCCGGACCTGATCGCGGTGATCGAGCAGAGCGGCGCCGAGCTGATCACCAAGCGCTCCCCCGGCGATTCGGAAGGCAGCTGGCTGCTGGCTCTGCTGCCCTGGATCGTCATCTTCGGCATCTACTTCTGGTTCTGGAACCGGATGCAGAAGAACATGGTCGGCCGCTTCGGCGGCCGTGATATCGGCGACTTCCTGGCGGGCTCGGCCCGGACCGAAGCCAAGGACGAGCGCAAGGTCACCTTCGAAGACGTCGCCGGCCAGGAGAACGCCAAGCGCGAGGTGGCCGAGCTGATCGACTTCCTGCGGGATCCCGAGCGGTTCCGCCGACTCGGCGCCGAGCCGCCGCGCGGGGTGCTCCTCATGGGGCCGCCGGGGACCGGCAAGACCCTGTTGGCCCGCGCCCTGGCCGGCGAAGCCGGCGTGCCGTTCTTCTACGTCTCGGCGTCGGAGTTCATCGAGATGTTCGTCGGCGTCGGCGCCTCGCGGGTGCGCAAGATGTTCGACGAGGCCAAGAAGCGGGCTCCCGCCATCATATTCATCGACGAGCTCGACTCGGTCGGCCGGGTACGGGGCACCGGACTGGGCGGCGGCAACGACGAGCGGGAGCAGACCCTGAACCAGATCCTGGCGGAGCTGGACGGCTTCGCGGGGCACGAGGCCGTCATCGTGCTCGCCGCCACCAACCGGCCCGACGTGCTGGATCCCGCCCTGCTCCGCCCCGGCCGCTTCGACCGTCACGTCACCCTCGAGCTGCCGGACAAGTCGGCGCGCGCCGCCGTTCTCAAGGTGCATACTCGGCGGGTACCCCTGGCCGACGACGTCGACCTCGACGGGGTCGCCGCCGGCACGCCGGGGTTCTCGGGTGCGGATCTCAAGAACCTGGTCAACGAGGCCGCCATGGCCGCCGCGGGCCAGGGCCTGAAGGCGATCACGATGCGGCTGCTCGAGGACATGCGCGACAAGATCGTGCTCGGCTCGGTCAGGACCCTGGCGATCCAGCCCGACGAGCACCACCGCCTGGCAGTCCACGAGGCGGGCCACACGGCGGTCGCCCACTACCTGCCGGAGGCCGACCCGATCCACAAGGTCACGATCATTCCCAGGGGCCGGGCCCTAGGCGGCACCCATGTGCTGCCCGAGGAAGAACGCCACACCCTGCCCGAGGACTACCTGCGCGCCCGCCTCGCCGTGCTCCTGGCCGGACGGACGGCCGAGAAGCTGTTCCTGGACTCCGTCAGCTCTGGCGCGGACGACGACATCAAGCAGGCCACCCAGCTGGCGCGCGCCATGGTGTCGCGCTGGGGCATGGCACCCTCGATCGGTCCGCAAGACCTGCGCCAGAGCGACGAGCACCCCTTCCTCGGCCGCGAGATCGCCCAGCCCCGCCGCTTCAGCGAAACCACCGCGCACCGGGTCGACGAGGCCGTCGGGACGCTGCTGGGCGAGGCGGAGGACCGGGCCAAGAAACTGATCGAGGCCAACAGAGACCGGGTCACCCGGCTGATCGGCGCCCTTGAACAGAAGGAAACGCTCGACCGCGCGGAAATCCTGTCCCTGCTCTCGCCCGACTCCGGCGAACCGCCGGACTCCGGCGCCGGGACACGACCGGCCGAAGCAGAGGCGACGTGAACCCCGAGATCGACCGGTGCGCTCGAAGAGACCGCGAGCCCATTGATTTACCCGGCGGCGACGAACCTCTAGAATCCGCCCGGCAATGGACGACTGGAAGCCGACCGACGATCTGACCGGGCCGCTGCTCGACACCCTGGGCGCGATCGTGGTTATCCTCGACCCCGAAGGTAACATTCGGGATTTCAACAAGGCCTGCGCCGATCTCATCGGCTACAAGCTGGACCAGGTCAGAGACGCGAACGTCTGGGAACAACTGGTCCCGAAGGACGAGATCGCGGGGGTCCAGGCCGTGTTCGCCGAGTTGCTGAAGGGCCGCACGTCGAATCGCCATACCAATCACTGGATAACCCGCGACGGCAGCAAGCGCCTGATCGCCTGGTCGAACAGCGCGGTCTGCGCGCCGGACGGAAGCGTGCGTGCGGTGATCGGCACCGGCATCGACATCACCGAGCAGAAGAAGGCAGAAGCGGCGCTCGACGAACGCCAGGCCGCCCTCAGCGCGATCCTGCAAACCGCGGTCGACGCCATCATTACGATCGACCAAGAAGGGATCGTCCGGACCGTCAACCCGGCGGTCCAAACCCTGTTCGGCTATGACGCCGGGGAGATTGTCGGCCGGAACGTGAAGATGCTCATGCCCGAGCCCTACCGGAGCCAGCACGACGGCTACATGACGCATTACCTCAAGACCGGCGCACGCAAGATCATCGGGATCGGCCGCGAAGTCACCGGGCGGCGCAAGGACGGTTCGACCTTTCCCATGCACCTCGCGGTCAGCGAGTTCAGCTTCGACGGACAGCGCCGTTTCACGGGCATCATCCACGACATCAGCCAACGCAAGGAGACGGAGCAGCTCAACACGCGGCTCGGCCGGATCGTCGAGGAGTCGGTCAACGAGATCTTCGTATTCCACGCCGACACGCTCGAGTTTCTTCAGGTCAACCGCGGCGCACTGGAGAACCTGGGTTACTCGCACGAAGAGGTTCTGGGGCTCACACCCATGGATCTGCTGCCCGACTATAACGAGCGTCGCTTCAAGGCCATCCTCGACCCCCTGCGCGAAGGCACCGAGACCCAGGTGAAGCTCGAGGCCGTCCACCGTCGCAAGGACGGCACAACCTACGACATCATCGTCCGGCTTCAGCTGATGAAGGGGGAGACCCCGCCGGTCTTTATCGCCATCGTCGCCGACATCACCGAGCGGAAGCTGCAGAACGAACGGCTGCGCCAGGCACAGAAAATGGAGGCCATCGGACAACTGACCGGCGGCATCGCCCACGATTTCAACAATCTTCTGACCGTCATCGTCGGCAACCTGGAGATGCTGGGCGCCGCTATCGAGGACGAAGGCCGGCGCGTGATGATCGAGCAGGCCCTGGAGGCCGCCGAGCTCGGATCCGATCTGACCGGCCGGCTGCTCGCTTTCGCGCGGCGTCAGCGCCTCGAGCCGAAGACCGTCGACCTCAACGATCTCGTCTTGGAGACCATCGACCTGCTGCGCCGAACCCTGGGTGAGACGATCCGGATAAAGACAGATCTGGGCCGCAAGCTCTGGCCAGTTCGCGCCGACCCGGGACAGTTGCAGAACGCCCTTCTCAACCTGGCGATCAACGCCCGGGACGCCATGCCCGATGGTGGCGACCTGACGGTCAAGACGGCCAACGCGACGAGCAGCGACAGGACCGTGGGTTCGACCGAGAGCCGGGCGGCCGGCCGCTATGTCTGCCTGAGCGTGACGGACGTCGGCGAAGGCATGAGCCACAACGTGCGGGAGCACGCCTTTGAGCCCTTCTTCACGACCAAGCCGACCGGCTCGGGCACCGGCCTCGGCCTCAGCATGGTCTACGGCTTCGCCAAGCAGTCGGGCGGCGAGGCCGTGATCGAGAGCGAGCTCGGTGTCGGCACCACCGTCAGGGTCTTCCTTCCGGCGGTCTCCCGGCAGCACAAACCGGCGCCGTCCGCCGTGCGAGCGCAAATGCCGGCGCGCGGGGGATCGGAACACATCCTCCTGGTCGAGGACGACCGTCGGGTGCGCCAGGTGACGGCCCAGCGCCTCGAGCGTCTCGGCTACCGCATCGCCGAGGCGAGCGGCGCGGCGGAGGCCGTCACCTTGCTTCGCAAGACATCCGACTTCGACCTGCTGATCACCGACGTCGTCATGCCGGGCAAGATGAACGGGAGCGACCTGGCCATCGAGGCGCGCTACCTGCGCCCGGATATCAAGATCATCCTGACCTCCGGCTACGCCAATCCCGGGTCGCTCGAAGCAACCAGCGCCATCACCGAGGCGAGATTCCTAGCCAAACCCTACAAGGAGGCCGAGCTCGCCGCAGCCATTCGCGATGCCCTGGACGCCTGACCGCACTGCTTCATGGGTAGCGAGCGATCTAGGGCCTGTTGGCATTCACGGCGCGCTCCTGGCGGGAGCGGATTTGCGCCGGGGCCAGGAGCGGGAGGCGCCGTGGGGTTGGGCCCCACAAGGCCTTCCGCGACGCCGCCCCGGCGCAAATGCG
>JASJEC010000127.1 GCA_030064845.1 Kiloniellales bacterium | reverse complement strand
AGTTGCGAATGACAACTATGCTGAGGCGCGCCTCGCCGCTTAATTGCGGCTGGTAAGCCACTCTCAAGCCCTCGGCGGTAGCACGTCGAGGCGGGGTTCGGGGCACACCTGGCAACAGAAGTGCCCCATTACCCCCGTCGCTAGGCGAGGCTAGGGCCGCTGGCATGGGACGGTGAACGCAGGACCCCGGGCGCCCGATGGCGGAAGACCACGAACTCAGCTACGAAACGATGGTGGAGCGGGCGCTGCGCGGCGTGGTCCGCGAGACGCTCGAGACGGTCGCCAAGCAGGGCCTGCCGGGCAGCCATCATTTCTACATCACCTTCCACAGCCACTACCCGGGCGTATCGCTGCCGGACTATCTCCTGGAGCGCTATCCGAACGATATGACGATCGTCCTGGAGCATCAGTTCTGGGACCTCGAGGTCGAGGAGGACCGCTTCTCCGTATCTCTGAGCTTCGCCAACAAGCCGGAACGCCTGGTCGTGCCGTTCGACGCGCTGGTGTCCTTCGCCGATCCCTCGGTCCAGTTCGTCCTGCAATTCGAGGCCCTGGCCAAAGGCGAGGAGCCGGAGGAAGCGGCGCCGGTCATGCAGGAGAAGCATCAGGACGAGGGCGTCGGCCAGGCCGACGACGACTCCGCCGAGGTCGTGCCGCTCGACTCATTCCGCAGAAAGTAGGCCCGGTCAGAGACCTCGCTGGCACCGCTGATGCCCGGAGGATCGGATCAGCGCCGCGGCTCGTCGTCCCGGTCGGAGCCAGGCCCCGCCACCGGCTCGCCGAACAGGTCTTTGGCCATGTCGCCGACGAGGCGGTCGAGTTCCGCCTTGAGCTCGCGCCGCACCGTCGGGCTCAAGGCCTGGTCCTGGACCGGATAGGGGCCGGTTTCCTTGGTGCACTTCATCTCTTCCCCTCCTTTGGGGAAGCTGGGATAGGTAACACGCCAGTGTTCCGGACGGACCTTAAGGAAGAATGAGGACTAGTCTCTTTTGACTCCGCCAAGTCTCAGGTTCGACGGGCCGTCGGACGTGCCCCATACCGTGGCGCTGGCCCACGGCGCCGGCGCGCCGATGGATTCACCCTTCATGGAGGCGGTCGCCGACGGTCTGGCGCGCCGCAGGGTGCGGGTCGCGCGCTTCGAGTTCCCCTACATGGCGTCCCGGCGCACCGACGGCCGCCGGCGGCCGCCCGACCGGGAACCCCGGCTTCTGACCTGCTGGCGAGAGGTGGCGGCCGCGCTGAACGACAGACCGCTCGCCATCGGCGGCAAGTCGCTCGGCGGCCGCATGGCCAGCTTGATCGCCGACGAGGTCGGGGCCAAAGCCCTGATCTGCCTGGGCTATCCCTTTCACCCGCCGGGCAAGCCCGAGCGCCTGCGCACCGCCCATCTGGAGGGGCTGCGCACCCCGACGCTGATCGTCCAGGGCACGCGCGACCCCTTCGGCACGCGCGAGGAGGTGGCGGACTACGCCCTGTCGTCGGCGATCTCCTTTCACTGGGCCGAAGACGGCGACCACAGCCTCAAGCCGCGCAAGGCCTCGGGACGGAGCGAGGCCGACAACCTGAAGGCGGCAATCGAGGCCGTTGCCGACTTCCTCTCCGCCCTGACCTGATCCGCGGCGCCACGCCCCCGCTTGGCGCGGCGTGGCGCGACGCCTATGATCTGGCCGCACCCTAGAGCAGATCCAGGTTTGACTGAATCGCCGGAGGCGATCCATCAAACCCGGTGTATCTGCTCTAAACCTATGATGTAGAGCGGATTCACATGTTTAGTTGGAAACCACGAAGTGGTTCCATCTAAACATGATCCGCTCTAGCCGCGAGAGGACGCCATGAACGACCAGGCCGAAACCGGAGCCGAGACCCGGATCGAGAGCGATTCCATGGGCGAGCTCGCCGTTCCGGCGGACCGCTACTGGGGCGCGCAGACCCAGCGCTCGCTGATGAACTTCAAGATCGGCGGCGAACGCCTGCCCCCGGCGCTCATCCGGGCCCTGGGGGTCGAGAAGCTGGCCGCGGCCGAAACCAACATCTCGCTGGGCGTACTGGACCAGGAGAAGGGCGAGGCGATCACCCAGGCCGCGCGCGAGGTAGCCGACGGCAAGCTGGACGACCACTTCCCGCTCGTGGTCTGGCAGACCGGCTCCGGGACCCAGAGCAACATGAACGCCAACGAGGTGATCGCCGGCAGGGCCAACGAGATCCTGACCGGGAAGCGTGGCGGGAAAGCGCCGGTCCACCCCAACGACCACGTCAATATGGGCCAGTCGTCGAACGACACCTTTCCGACCGCCATGCACGTCGCGGCGGTCGAGCAGCTCGCGACCCAGACCGTGCCGGCGCTGCGGCGCCTGCACGACGCCCTGCGTCAGAAGGCCGAGAGCTTCAACTCGATCGTCAAGATCGGCCGCACGCACCTGATGGACGCCACGCCGCTCACGCTCGGGCAGGAGTTCTCCGGCTACGCGCACCAGGTCGGGCTCGGCATCGAGCGGATCGAGGCCACGCTGCCGCGCCTGGCCCAGCTCGCCCAGGGCGGCACCGCCGTGGGCACCGGACTGAACGCCGTCGAGGGCTTCGCCGAAGGCGTGGCCGAGCGCGTTTCCGCGATCACCGGGCTTTCCTTCGCGACCGCCGCCAACAAGTTCGAGGCCCTGGCCGCCCACGATGCCATCGTCGAGGCCTCGGGCGCGCTCAACGTGGTCGCCTGCTCGCTGATGAAGATCGCGAATGACGTACGCCTGATGGGCTCCGGCCCGCGCTGCGGCTTCGGCGAGCTGATCCTGCCGGCGAACGAGCCGGGCTCCTCGATCATGCCGGGCAAGGTCAATCCGACCCAGAGCGAGGCGCTCACCATGGTCTGCGCCCAGGTCATGGGCAATCACGTGTCCGTCACGGTTGCCGGCTCGAACGGCCACTTCGAGCTCAACGTCTTCAAGCCGGTGCTGATCTACAACTTGCTGCAGTCGGCCAAGCTGATCGCCGAGGGCAGCGATTCCTTCCGGGAGAACTGCGTCGCGGGGATCGAGGCGAACGAGGGCCGGATCGCCGAGCTGATGCACCAGTCGCTCATGCTGGTCACCGCGCTGAATCCCCACATCGGCTACGACAACGCGGCCAAGGTGGCCAAGAAGGCCTACACCGAGAACTCGACGCTGAAGGAGGCGGCCGTTGCGCTCGGCCTGCTGACAGCCGAGCAGTTCGATCAGTGGGTCCGCCCGGAGAACATGCTGGGACCGCGGGCCGCGCCGCCGAAGAAGTGACGGCCACCGTCCCCGGCGCGCCGGCCGTACAGACCCGCGACGACGGTGAGCGCGCGGCGCTACGCAAGCGCTCCATAACGATTGCCGGGCACCGCACCAGCCTCAGCCTGGAGCAGGCGTTCTGGGACGCGCTTCAGGAGCAGGCGGCAGCCGAGGGCCTCTCCCTCGCCGCCCTCGTGGCCAAGATCGACCGGGAGCGGAGCGGTAATCTGTCGAGCGCGGTCAGGGTCTACCTCCTGGAAATGGCCCGAAGCGCGGTCAGTTCGACAGATCCTTGATCGGGACGTCCGAGTCCGCCTCTGCGGCGGCGGGCGCAGCGCCTCTCCCCTGACGGAAGGCCGTGCCGCTCAGTCTGAGATCGGGCTCGTCGAGATCGCCCGACAGTTCGAGCGCGAGATAGGCCGGGCCCTGCTCGCCGGTCCGGCGCAGCTCCGTCACGCAGTCCAGGGTCCATTGCGGCAGGTCCGCGCTGGCGCGCACCTCGAGCCGGGCCGCCTCGCCGCGCAGTTCAAGCGACCGCGCGGTCACGATGCCCTTCTCGAACACGATTGCGCCGGTGAGGCGGGCCGGCGGTGCGGCGAAGGTCTCGGCGGCGAAGGCGAGACCGTCGGCCAGGCTACGAAGGTCCTCCGGCCGCCTGACCGGCGCGGCGCCGTTGCCCCCGCCCTCTTCCGGGGCCTCGAGCCTGAGGCTGCCCGAGAGCCGGGCCTGGCCGGAAAGCGAGGCCAGAAGCTGCGCCGGACTTCCCCCGCGGGCCTGCAGTTCCGCCTCCAGATCGACCGGGCCCGAGATCCCTGCGAGGTCGAACTGATCCTGAACGAGCGGTGCAAGCTCGACGGCGGCGGCGCGCAGCGCGAGCTCGCCCTCGAGGCGGGCAGAACCGGCGAGCCGGCCCGTGGCTTCGAGGCGCCCGCCGTAGGCGCGCCCCGAGAGCTCCTGGATCTCGAAGACGCCGTCGCGCAGACCTGCGGCTAGCGCGAGGTCGCGGATCTGCACCCGATCAACCAGGAGCCCGTTGAGGCGGAGCGCGAGGTCGCCGTCGAGGGCGCGCCAGGGCTCTGGGTCGCGCGCGGTCCTCGACCGCACCGGCCGAGACGGGTCGCCACCCGGCGGCGGCGCGAAAACGGCGGACAGCGGCGCGAGATCCCGCCAGGACAGCTCCTCCCCGGCGAGGTCGGCCGAAACAAAGGGGCGCGGCCCCGACAGATCGGCCGCGACCCGGCCCCGCGCCACGAGCTTGCCCAGCGCGAGCGTCACCTCGCCGGCCTCGGGCGCCATGACGGTGCCGGAAAGCCTCGCCTCCAGCTCCAAGGGCAGGGCCGCCGCGCCGTCCGCCGGGGCGGCGAAGACCGACGCGAGGTCGGGATGCTTGAGCGCGACCCGGGCGTTCAAGCCGGCGGGTCCCTCATCGAGCAGGGCCTTGCCCGAGAGCTCCAGCGTGCCGCCGAGGGCGGTCGCGGCGGCATCGAAGGTCACGTCGCTTTCCGACGCCAGGAACCCGGAGGTGACGCTGACCCTGCCGAGCCGCGGCAGGGGACCCGGATCCATGCCGAGCATGCGCAGCAGGGCCCGCGGACGGCCCTCCTCGATGGCGATATCGCCATCGATCTTGGGCCTTGCCGTCAGACCGGATACGACCCCGGACACGCGCGCACGGCCCCCGGCGAAATCCGTGGCCGAGGCCTCCCGGACGGTGAGCGAGCCTTCCCGGAGCATGGCGTCGACCCGCAGCCCCTCGAGCTCGGCGCCGCGGAAGGCGAGGCTGCCGACCCGGAGGTCGATGTTGGCGTCGAACCGGTCGACCAGTTCGCTGACGCCGCGCAGATCGCCGTCCGACGACGCCGGGGCGCCGGAGACCGGCGCCGCGGGAAGGAAGCGGCCGAGATCGACCCTCTCAACGACGAGTCCGATGCCGAGCCCCGGCCGATCGCGCAAGGCCACGATAACGCCGCCCGTCAGTTTGGTCCGGTCCAGCTCGGCCTCGAGATCGCGAAGCTCCAGCTTCTCTGGCCCCGCCACCAGCCGCCCGTC
>JASJEC010000126.1 GCA_030064845.1 Kiloniellales bacterium | reverse complement strand
GCCGGCCCGGTCGCCCGGAGCCGGTGACGCGACACGCGATCGAAGGTCCCGGGCGCGAGGCGGTCCCGGCGCAGGGGGTCGATCCGGATTGACAATCGCGCCCGGGAGCCTTCAGCCTTCCGGGATGGACATCATCCCTCTCACCGGTGCCTTGGGAGCCGAGATCCTCGGCGCCGACCTGCGGCTGGAGGACGACTACGCGGCCATTCACGCCGCCTTCGTCCGCTATTCGGTCGTCGTCGTCAGGGCGCAGTCCCTGACCCCGGACGACCATCTGGCCTTCGCGCGGCGCTTCGGCACGATCAACGTCAACCGGTTCTTCCAGCGCCACGCGACGCATCCGGAAATCGCCTTGGTGACGAAACAGCCCGAGCAGCGCCACGCCGTCGGCGAGGGCTGGCACACGGACCATTCCTACGACGCCGAACCGGCCATGGGCTCCCTGCTCTACGCCGTCGAGGTGCCGGAGACCGGCGGCGATACCCTCTTCGTCTCCATGGCGGCGGCCTACGATGCGCTGTCGGCGCCCCTGCGGTCCTTCCTCGGCACCCTGTCGGCCTGGCATTCCTCGCGCCACGTCTTCGGCTTCAGCCAGGCCGAGACCGAGGGAACCCTGACCGGCCGCTACGGGAATCCGGACGCCGCCGTTCAGGACGCCCTGCACCCGGTGGTGATCGCCCATCCGCTCTCGCAGCGGGCGGGGTTGTACGTCAACCCGGTGTTCACGACCCGCATCGACGGCCTCGGCGAGGACGAGTCCGCGGCGCTGCTGGAGATGATCTACCGCCACTGCCAGAATCCCGACTTCCACTGCCGGGTCCGCTGGCGGGCCGGGGATCTGACGATCTGGGACAACCGCGCGACCTGGCACAAGGCGATCAACGACTACCACGGCCAGCGGCGCCGGATGCACAGGGTCACGGTCGATGGCTGCGCCCTCGAGGCCGCGGCCGTGCAGGCTGCCTGAGGCCGCCGCCGGAGGACCGCCTTGCCGTCTGGCCCCGGGGGCAGACGCAGGCTTCGCAGCGTCGCGGCCGAGCCCGCCTTCACGATGCCGGCGGGGCGAAGACCTGCTTCGAAACCGCGTCGGCTCCCAGCTTCCAGGGCGAGACCAGCAGCGGATAGGTCTGGTTCAGCAGCCAGGGCTCGAGCAGGTTCAGATAGAAGGGACTGCCCGGGACGGCGCTTTCGCCGCCGGGCAGGCTGGACACCGCCTTGAGCTTGAGCCATCCGACCTGGGCGACGAAACGACCGGTCGGTCCCAAGTTGAACATGAAGGAGTCGCTGCCGAGGGTCTCGATGTTCACGGCCGGACTGCCGACGTCCACCGTCTCGAAGCCGCCGTCGGTCGGGATCCCGTCGAGGTCGTCCAGGGGCGGCGGGAAGACGCCGAACCCCGGCGGCACGTTGAACGCGCTGCCCAGGGTATTCGCAAACACGATGCGATGCAGCCGGCCCCAGCGGTAGTCGTCCTGCTCGAGGGAGTTGTCGAAGGCCGCCTTGAAACTGTCGGACGCCAAGCGATCGAGCGCGTCGGCCAGGCTCCGCAGGATCACGATATCGCGGCGGGTGGCGGGATCCGCGTCGCTCGGACCGGCAAAGAAATCCAGTCCCGAGGCGCCCACGCCTTGATTGCTCTCGAAGCTGTCGAGCAGGTAGCGCAGGGCGGTGACCCGCTCCTCCCTGACGTTGACCAGGGGCGGCAGCCCCACCTTGGCCAGGGTGGCGTCGATCGTGTTGGCCGCCATCTCGCGCCGCCAGACCGAATAGATGGTCGCGGCGACGCTGTTCTCGATCTCGTCCTCGTCCAGGTCGTTCCACTCTTCGTCGTCGTCATCCAGACGCGCGTCATAGCCTTCGGGTATTCCGGTCGGCGTGGAATGGTCCCAGTCTTCCAGCCGCTCCACCGCTTCGGCCAGCCTCGGGTCCGCGGCGAAGGCGGCCAGGGCGGGGTGCGCGCCGCGAGACGAGGCCTGATCGAAGGCTTGCAGGATGGCCGGGGTCAGAACCTGGGCGTCGAGCATCACGACGTCGGCCTGGAGCTCGATCATGTCGGCGGCGCCGAGGCGGTCCTTGTCGTCGAGCGCGTCCTCGAGCAGCCGGGTGATGCGGCCGGCGCGGATCGAGAAGTTGCGCCCGCCCCAGTTCAGATAGTAGAGGCCGCCGCCCGGACGGAAATCGTTCAGGGGGTTGTTGTCCAGGCTGTTGCCGGCTTGGTCGTTGTTCGAATTGACGATCATTCCGCTGATCGGATTCTCGGTCTGCGGCATCTCTTCGAAGGGCAGAATGGCGTAGGGGGTCGCCTGTGTCGGCGACGGGCTCTCCTCGGGGATCCATTCCTGCCCGCCGGTGCCTTGGCGGATCAGGAACGGCGGCGCAACGGGAAACGGCGGCGCAACGGAATCATTCGCTGTCGCGGCTTGCAGGTCCTCGCGCAGCGGCACCTCGCCCGAAACGAAGTAGGCGATGTTGCCCTTCCTGTCCGCGTAGGAAACGTTCTGCGACGCGAAGTCGACGAGCTGCAGGGCCGATTTGAATTCCGCCAGGTTGCGGGCGCGATTGATCCCGCAGATGCCTTCCAGGTCGCGGGTCGGGCCGAACCCGATCGATTGCAGGCTGAGTCCCGGGAATTTATCGCGCTCGTCATCGATTTCGGTGATGAGGGGGCCGTTGTTGCGTCGCGGAACGACGTAGAAATCCTGAAGGAGAACCAGATCGACGGTCCCGCCCTGATTTGCGCGAAAGCTCTCGACCAAGAGCTCCATCGGTTCGGGCGAATCGTCATGGCGGGTGCTGTATCCGCTTGGCGAATTCTCGTCCTCCACGATTTCTTCGGCATAAGCGTCGGTTATGTCCAGCCGGCTGTTCGTGAACCCCCAGGCCAGGTGGCGGTTGTGACCGATCGCCACGCAGGGCGCACCGGGCAGGCCCCGGCCGATCACGTCGAGGCCGGGTGCGACCAGATGCACCTGATGGAAGATCGTCGGCGACTCGAGCCTCAAATGGGCATCGTTGGCCAGCAAGGGCCGACGGTTACGGGTGTGCGCGCCGCTGACCACCCAGGTGTTGCTGCCGCCCCCTGCCTGGCCGTCGGGCTGCAACAGGCCGGAGATCCGCGGCAGACGGCGCAGCTTCTCCAGGTACGCGCGCGCCTGTTCCAGCGTCTTGGCCCCGAGACGCGGACCGATGTCGCCCGGCTGCAAGGCCTGGCGCTGCAGAGCGGCAATCTGCGCTTCGACGGCTGGGATCGGCTCGCGTTGTTCGGCGTCGGGCACGGTCGAAGCCGGATCGAAGGGCGCGCTGCGGAACAGGTCCTGGAAGAAGAGCGCCGAGCCGTCGAAACCGGCCGCCACGCCCGCGAACTGGTATTCCGCGAGGGTCACGGTCAGTTCGATGTCCTCCGACCCGAGAACCGACGTCAGAGCACCGAGGCCTTTGCCGACCGCCTCGCTGTCCAGCGGGCTCCAGCGGGCGACCTGCGAAAGTCCCAGGAGCCCGTACTCCAGCGGCAGGCGTTCGGCCGCCTCGGCAACATCGATGAAGGCGTTGACCCCGTCGCTGTAGGCCTGCAGCAGGTCCCTGAACTCCGAGGGATGGGCGTCCAGCGAGCGCCTGGCGGCCCGATAGAAGCCGAGCCTGCGGAAGAACACGTCGGACGGCAACGCGGCCTCGCCGAGCAGCTCTGCCACGGTGCCGGCGATCTGCCGGCGAAAAAGATCCATCTGGAAAAGACGGTCTTCGGCGTGCACCCAACCCTGCATGAAGACGACATCGTGATCGTTCTTGGCAAAGATATGCGGAATCCCGTTGGAATCCCGCACCACGATGACCGGCGCCTTAAGACCGGGCAGGATCGTCTCGGCCTGCGCCGTGAGCGAAAAGACCAGAAACAAAATCGACAACAGCGTTCGATTGAAAGTCCGCATGACGCCCCCCTTGAACACCTGTCCACCCGCCGAATCCGAAACCCCTGCACGGACACGGCGAGCTCCGGCATCGAGACCGGAGTCGTTTCATTTATAAGGCTGTTGGTTAAGTGTAGCGGTTTTATGCAATCAGAGGTATAAGAACCTCTTCCTAGGAGCAATCTGACTCCGGTTTCCTGCAGAATTCGTCGGCGGCAATCGGCGAAGAGTTCACTTTCTTTGTGGGAGCATTGAACGCTCGAGCCCAGCATCCCTGTCTGGTCCACGCATCCATACCATTTCGCGACATAGGCCGCTATCTCCAACCGCTGAAACGACGCTGTGTGGTCGGCTACTTCAGAAAGTGCCACTCAATTCATTGGTTTGGCCTGCCCGCAAGGATGATTTGGACGGCAAGTCTAGGTGGGGTCAGAAATCCGGTGGGTTTGGAAACGCGGAGAACCCTGCCTGGTTGTTGACCAGCCCGGTTGCCCGCCATATCCTGAAAAGTAAATGAGCGGGCGGCATGGGGATTGGGCCCGATTTCCGCTGAAAGTGGCAGCACCGAACCCGAAATATCTGGATCATTGCGGAGCTTCGGATTGCACACCCCTCCGGAAGCTTCGTTTATGTAGGTTAGATTGCTTGGAAGAATATGGGGGCTTTATCGGAGATCTGGCCGTTCGCATCAGGACAACAGAGGCTGATATTTGACGTTGTTGGCGCCGCAGTCATTGGGCTTATAATTTTGAATTTGATATCGGCGACAAGACAGGGTTTTCCAATTCAAAAGGTGCTTGTAGGATTGTTTTTCCACGTCGACACAAAGAACAAAATAGAGAAAAGCATTCGAGTGTTTTTATTAACTATTGCTGTTGGTGCATTTTTTGTATTGGTCGTCGACGTTCACGTAAATGGTATACAGTTGATGGATCTTCAAAAACTTAGAAAGCTGAATCTATCCGAATAGCCGATCCAACGAGCACGTCAGAGCAACGGACGGGCCGGGTGACTTCGAATGGCTGCTTCGGATCGTCGATAATCGTTAGGCAATTGGTGTTTGCCCGCGCGAGTCTCCGTTCGGGCAGACCCGTAGGCTTGTTTTCCCCTTGGAGAACCCTGTTGGCTCGCTGAACGCCACAAAATCGGATCGCTACGCCAGAGTCGAAACGCTTTTTGCCGGCGGCGATGGCGTTGGCTTAACTGCCGGCAAGCGTCAGCGTGAATGTGCCTTCGAATAGGTTCGCACCTTCCCACGGCTCCTTGAGCGCGTCGAAGCGTCCGCTGCCGCTCGCACCCTTGTAAGCGCCGGTACCCGAGAGAACCTCGTAGTCTCCGCCGTTGCGCTCCTTGCCCCAGCCGCCGACGAATTTG
>JASJEC010000125.1 GCA_030064845.1 Kiloniellales bacterium | reverse complement strand
GATGGACGTCATGATGCCCGGCATGAACGGGGTCGAGAGCTTCCTGGAGATCCGCAAGATCAAGCCCGACGCCAAGGTCTTCATGATGACCGGCTTCAGCGTTCAGCAGCTTCTGACCCAAGCGATCGAGAACGGCGCGCTCGGTGTGTTCGACAAGCCGGTCAACATGGAGAAGCTGATGGCCTCGCTGGAGGACATCAAGCCCGAGGGCCTGGTCCTGCTGGCCGACGACGATCCGAATTTCCGGTCGATGATGGAAGATCTGCTGCGCCAGAACGGTTACAACGTCTGCGTCGCGCAGACTGGCGAAGAGGCGATCCAGAAGGGCCTGGACGAGGACGTCGACATCATGGTGCTCGACCTCCAGATGCCCGTGCTCAACGGGCTCGAAGCCTACCTCGACCTCAAGAAGCGCGGCCGGGCGAAGCCGACGATCGTGGTCACCGGGCACGCCGACGAGGAGACCGAAGCGATCGACACGCTGCGGGACATGACCTCGACCGGCGTCCTGGTCAAGCCGTTCGACCCGACCCAGCTCTTGAAGGCGCTGGAGACCATCTCCCAGCGCGGCGGCGCCCCGGCGAACGGCGCGGCCCCGGCGTCTCCGCCCGAGGCTACAGCCGCGGCCACGGCGGCCAAGCGGAACGTCACCCGACACTCCTTCCCGACCGCCAACTGACCGCCGTCAGCCCTTCACCGGAACGGTGTAGTTGAGCGCCAGTCGCCCGCCGTCCGGGTAGATGATCTGTCCGGTCAGGTAGCTCGAATCCTCGGTCGCCAGGAACACCGCGATTTTGCCGACTTCCTCGGGCTCGCCGAACCGGCCCAGGGGCGTACGGCACAGGGCGCCGCGGGCTTTCTCCGGATCGTTCAGGACCGCCTGGGCCATCTCGGTCGCGATCGAGCCGGGCCCGATGCCGTTGACCCGGATGCCGTGATCGGCCAGCGCCAGCGCCATGACCTTGGTCAGCTGGTTGACGCCGCCCTTGGCGGCGACATAGGGCGTGATGCTGGGGATCGCCATGACCGCGTTGACCGACGACATGGTGATGATGGTGCCGCCGTGGCCTTGGGCGATCATGCGGCGCGCGGCCGCCTGGCAGGTCAGGAAGACGCCCTTGAGGTTGACCCGGATGACTCGGTCGAAGTCGGCCTCCTCGAGTTCGAGAAAATCCGCCGCGTGGACGATCCCGGCGTTGGCGACCACGCAGTCGAGGTCCCCGTAGGCCGCCAGCGTCTTGTCGAAGAGCTGCTCGACCGAGGCCTTGTCGCCGACGTCGCAGGCTACGAAGACCGCGTCGCCGCCGGACTCTTGAAGCGATTCGGCGGCCCTTTCGCCGGTCTCCTCCTCTAGGTCGGCGAGCACCACCTTGGCGCCCTCGGCGACGAAGCACTTGGCGCAGGCCAGCCCTATGCCGCGCGCCGCTCCGGTGATCACGGCCACCTTGCCCTTCATACGCATCGGTTCTCCCCTCAAATCGTCCAGCCTCCAACACGTCGCCGCGAGGCGCCCTTCGTCGTCACGTGCGGAATGCGACGACCCGGCAATTTCAACGGCATTGTCGCCTACCGGCAAGGGGACTTGCAGCAGTTGCCTAGTAATCGCTGCCAGTTTCTCCCGCTAAAGTAGCTTGCGCGCGCGACTTTGGCTCCATATCTTGAGATCGAGCCTCAAAGGATCCACGTCGTGTCCAGGATGGCAGCGAAGAGACAATCAGGAGTGGCGGCGAGGCTCTCCGCCCGGAGCGCTTTGGTTCTGGGACTGGTTCTCGTGACCGCCGCGGCCCACGCGGGCTCGGATGATCCGGCCATCGGCGATCCCTTGCTTTTGCCTGATGCAGAGCAGGAAACCAGCGACTTCAGCGTCAATCTCAGCGCGGCGGAGTGGAACGACGGCTCGGAATTCTGGCGGCTGCCGGAGCGAGGCGCCGGTCCGGGTCTCGGCTTCTTCACGCCCCGCATCGGCGCCCTTCCCGTAGGCCCATCCTATTTCCCGTCTGCAGGTCTCGGGTCCCAATCGTTCGGGGGCCAGACCGGCGGGCAGGACGAGGGGGACTTCGCCCTCAGTCTGAACCTGTCCGAGACGTTCGGCTCGGTGAACGTCGGGCTCGGCGGCGGGATTCACAGCGCGCGGATCACCGAGAACGACGGCACGGCGCTCGGCGGGGCTTCGGACGACGCGCTGCGCGGCTATGGCATCAACCTCAATCTGGGCTACGGCGGTTTCACGGTGAGCGGCGCCTACGCCCGCGAGGCCTCCAGCGGGCTGGTCGACGGCGACGTCTGGGACGCCGGCATCGCCTACGACACGGGCTCCTGGGCCTTCGGCCTGAACTATCTCTACAGCGAGTTCGAGGCCAGCTCGCCAGCGCTGCAGGCCGAAGACGAGGTCCAGGCCATCTCCGGCGAAGTGAGCTACTCCATAGGCCCGGGCTTCTCCGCCCGTGCCGCCCTGAGCCACGCCCAGTGGGAGGATTCCTCCGGCGAGCTGACCCGCGGCACCCTGGGCATCCTCGGCTTGCGCTACAACTTCTAGGTCCCGCCGCGAAGGCTCAGTCCTTGGCGTAGCCGATTCCCCTCAGGGCGTCGGAGATCTCGTCCAGGATTAGAGGGTCGTCGATCGTCGCCGGCATCTTGTAAGTCTCGCCGTCGGCGATCTTGCGCATGGTGCCGCGCAGGATCTTGCCCGATCTGGTCTTGGGCAGGCGCTGGACCACGGTTGCCGACTTGAAGGCGGCGACCGGGCCGATCTGCTGGCGCACCATCTTGACCACCTCTGTGGCGATTTCGTCGTCGGACCGCTCGACCCCGGCCTTGAGCACCATGAAGCCGACCGGAAGCTGGCCCTTCAGCCGGTCGGCCACGCCGATCACCGCGCATTCGGCGACGTCGGGGTGGGCCGCCAGGACCTCCTCCATTGCGCCGGTCGAGAGCCGGTGCCCCGCGACGTTGATGATGTCGTCGGTGCGGGCCATCACGAAGACATAGCCCTCCTCGTCGATGTAGCCCGCATCGCCGGTCTCGTAGTAGCCCGGGAAGGTGGTGAGGTAGGCTTGGCGGAAACGCGCCTCCGCGTTCCACAGGGTCGGCGTGCAGCCGGGCGGCATGGGCAGCTTGGCGGCGAGCGCGCCGATGTCGCCGGCCTTGACCTCCTCGCCCTCGGCATCGAGCGCGCGCAGGTCCCACCCGGGGACCGGTCGGGTCGGCGAGCCGGCCTTGACCGGCAGCTGCTCGATACCCAGGCAGTTGGCCGCAATCGACCAGCCGGTCTCGGTCTGCCACCAGTGATCGATTACCGGAACCTTCAGCTTCTCCTCGGCCCAGTGGAGGGTGTCGGGATCGCAGCGTTCGCCGGCCAGGAAGAGGGTGCGGAACTTGGAGAGGTCGTAGTCCGCGATCAGCTTGCCGTCAGGGTCCTTCTGCTTGATGGCGCGGAAGGCGGTCGGCGCGGTGAACATGGAGACCACGCCGTGCTCGGCGATGACCCGCCAGAAGGCGCCGGCGTCGGGCGTGCCGACCGGCTTGCCCTCGTAGAGCACGGTGGTGTTGCCGTGCAGCAGGGGCGCGTAGACGATATAGGAGTGGCCGACCACCCAGCCGACGTCGGAGGCGGCCCAGTAGACCTCGCCCGGATTGACGTCGTAGATGTTCTTCATCGACCAGTGCAGCACCACGGCGTGGCCGCCGTTGTCGCGCACGATGCCCTTGGGCTGGCCCGTCGTGCCCGAGGTGTAGAGGATGTAGAGCGGGTCGGTCGCCGCGATCGGCACGCAGTCGTGCGGGCTCGCGCTGGCCATGGCCTCGCTCCAGTCGTGGTCGCGGCCCGCAATCATTGCGGCCTCGGCCATGGGTCGCTGCAGGATGACGCAGTGGTCCGGCTTGTGGCCGGCGAGCTCGATCGCCTGGTCGAGCAGAGGCTTGTACTCGACCACCCGGCCCGGCTCGATCCCGCAGGAGGCCGAGACGATGGCCTTGGGCTGGCAATCGTCGATCCGTGTCGCCAGCTCGTTGGCCGCGAAGCCGCCGAACACGACGGAATGGACCGCGCCCAGGCGGGCGCAGGCCAGCATGGCCATCGCCGCCTCGGGTATCATGGGCATGTAGAGGATGACCCGGTCGCCCTTGGCGACGCCCAGACCGGCCAGCACGCCGGCCAGGCGCGCGACCTCGTCGCGCAGCTCGCGGTAGGTATAGGTCCGCTTGGTCTCGGTGACCGGGCTGTCGTAGATCAGCGCCGCCTGCTCGCCGCGGTCGCCGTCGGCGTGGCGGTCGAGCGCGTTGTAGCAGGTGTTGAGCTGGCCGCCGGCGAACCAGCGGTAGACCGGGGCCGCCGAGCCGTCGACCACCTTGTCCCAGCGTTTCTCCCAGTGAATGCCCTCGGCCGCCTCGGCCCAGAACCCCTCAGGATCGCTCAGTGAGCGCCCGTGCACCTCGTCGAAACGGCCCATGTCTCCCCCCTTGCTCTCTGATCTTCGTCCCGGATTTTGACCCAAGAATGCGGCATCTGCCCCAGCGGCGCAATTGCGCGGCGGCCTAAGGATGCGATCATTTGCTTAGAGGATCCACAAAACCGCCATGACCTGGATCATGGGAGGTGCCGCCCCGGCGGGGCGGGAAAGCGCCGGGGCTCCTGCCTGGAGCCCCGGCGCCCGCCGCTGCGGCCGTGACGGATTGTCGGTCACGGCCGCACCTCACCCTTGGGACCGCTTGGGGCCCTTGGGATCGATCCGGACCAGATCGGTCAGAACGCCGTCGAGGCCGTTGCCGACGATGACGTTGCCGACCTTCTCCGAGACCTTCTCGAGCGCCTCCAACTCCTTCAGCCGCAGGAGGAGCGGGTTGTCCTCCATCAGCTTCGCGGTGTTGAGGAGGGACCGCGTCGCCGCCGTCTCCTCCCGGCGCTTGATCACGTTGGCCTGGGCGGTCTTCTCGGCTTCGATCACCCGGTTCATCAGCTCCCGGACTTCGCCGGGCAGGATGATGTCCTTGATCCCCACCGAAGAGACCTCCAGTCCGGACTCGGCCAGCTTGGGCACGAGCCGGCCCGAGAGCGCCTCGTTGATCTCGAGCTTGTCGCTCAAGACCTCCTCCAGCGTCCGCGTGCCGATCGCCTGTCGGAGGGCGAACTGGACCTCCTTGTAGAGAGCGTCCTTGAGGT
>JASJEC010000124.1 GCA_030064845.1 Kiloniellales bacterium | reverse complement strand
TTCTCGAACATCGTGGCGCCGGGCACGTCGAGCACGCCGCCCGTGATCACCCGCCCGTGCTCGCCGCAGGCATGGAGATCGACCGCCTGGATCATGCGGGAGAGTTTCATTGGTCAGCCCAAAATCTCGAAGTGGCACTCGCGCGGCGGCTGGCCGCCCTCGCCGTTGATCGGCAGGATATCCTGCGGGCAGGTCGAGAAAGCCATGAAGCAGTCCATCTCTGCCTTGAGCACGATGTACTGGCCCGGTTCTGCCACCGTGGGCTTGAAGTCTAGGTCGTAGCCGTCGGTAACCGGGATGTTCATGAAGATGTTCCAGGAGCCGGGGATCGCGAAGGGCGGCGTCGCGCCCAGCTCTATCATGCCCTCGAACATGTTGTCCTGGCAGTTGCGGTGGTAGCCCTCGACCCCGAGCAGGCCGTAGCGGTGCCTGTCGCAGGCCGCCATCAGGGTGTCGTGGATGCCGGGCGTGGTGTCCTCGGTCATGGTGACGATGGGCCGGCGCTGGTTGGTCACCAGGGTGTCGCCGGCCTTGGGCCAGAGATGCTGGCTCCAGGCCCGCGAGGCCTCGACCGAGAGGTATTCCCGCAGGTCGTAGGCGTTGAAGGCCCAGAAATCGACCACCTGGGTGCCATGGGTGTTGATCAGCTTGAGGTGCTGCCCGGCAGTGAGGCGCGCCGCCTTGCCGTGTCCGGCCGGGATGGTGACCAGTTCGCTCATTCTATGTCTTCCTTTCAGCCTTCGCTCCGGCGCCGCCGCAGCTCATCGCCCGCCAGCAGCTCCGGCCTGATGCCGAGCCCCAGGCCCGGCCCGTCGGGCGCGCGGATCATGCCCCCTTCCAGCGGCGGCGGGCGGTCGACCAGCGCGTGGTACCAACCGTAGTAGAAGCCCCGGGTGATCTCCTGCTCCTCGACGTTGGGGCAGGCCAGCGCCAGATGCACCGAGGCCGCCAGGGTGACGGGGCCGGAGCAGTCGTGGAAGGCGATGGGGCGGCCCGCCTCCTGGGCCAGGGCCGCGACCTCCCGGGCCGTGGTGATCCCGCCGCCCCAGGTCACGTCCATGATCGGCACGGCCAGACCGCCGCGTCCGATCAGGTCGCGGAAGGCGCCGAGGCCGCCGAGGGTTTCGCCGCCCGCCACCCGAATGTCGGTCGCCGCGACGAGGTCCGCGATCATGTCGATGCGGTCCATCGGGACCGGGTCCTCGATCCAGTCGATGGCGAGCGGCGCCAGCGCCTCGGCGATCTTGCGCGCGGCGGACAGGTCCCAGAGGCCGTGCAGCTCCGCCTTGAGGCGCATCTTTGAGCCGTGGGTTTTTCGAATCTGCTCAAAGGGTTCCAGGGCGCGCTTCAGATCCTCTGTTGATATGTCCCGGCCGTCCCTGGCGCCCTCGGCGAAATCGAAGGGCCAGATCTTCATGGCCGAGATGCCCATCTCCAGCAGCTCCGCCGCCAGCTCCGCCGGGCGGTTCATGAAGGCGTCCAGGTCCTCGAAGCGCCGACCGGCCAAGCCGTCACCCGAGAGCCCGAAGTTGTCGGGCCGGACCTCGGCGGTCTGGGAGACGTAATCGGGGCCGGCGCAGGTGTTGTAGACCCGGATCGACTCCCGCACCGCGCCGCCGAGCAGGTCGTGGATGGGCTTGCCCTCGGCTTGGCCCTTGAGGTCCCAGAGCGCCACGTCGAGCGCCGAGCGGGCGCGCATCTCGGCGCCGGTGCCGGCGAAGCCGACGTAGGGCCGGGTGGCCGACCACAGGGGGACCGGTTCGGCTTCCCGGCCGAGCAGCAGCGGCGCGATCCGGCCATGGATATCGGCTTCGACCGCCTCGGCGCCGAACCAGGTCTCGCCGAGGCCAATCAGGCCCTCGTTGGTCTCCACCCGCACCCAGATCTGGTTCGGGTGGGCCTTGGGGCGCAGCGTTTCTATTCGAGTGATCTTCACGGCTTTCCACCCCCCGGCAAAAAGTACAGCATGGCATCCCGGTCGAGGGAAGGATTCCCGGCCGACCGCAAGGAGACCCGACCGGTGGCCGAGGCCTTCATCGTCGATTACGTCCGTACGCCGATCGGCCGCTACGGCGGCGCGCTCGCCTCGGTGCGCGCGGACGATCTCGCGGCGGTTCCGCTCCGCGCCCTGAGCGAGCGGCATCCGGCGCTCGACTGGGCCCGGCTCGACGACGTGATCCTGGGCTGCGCCAACCAGGCGGGTGAGGACAACCGCAACGTGGCGCGCATGGCGACGCTCCTGGCCGGGCTTCCCGAGGCGGTTCCGGCGGTGACCGTGAACCGGCTCTGCGGCTCGAGCCTGGAGGCGCTCGCCATGGCGGCCCGCGCGATCAGGGCGGGGGAGGCGGAGCTGCTCGTCGCGGGCGGGGTCGAGTCCATGTCGCGGGCGCCCTTCGTCATGGCGAAGGCGGAGCGGCCTTTCGACCGCGGCGCCGAGATCCACGACACGACGCTGGGCTGGCGTTTCGTCAACCCGCTGCTCGAGGCCCAGTACGGCATCGACTCCATGCCCGAGACGGCGGAGAACGTCGCGGCGGAGTTCGGCATCGGCCGGGCCGACCAGGACGCCTTCGCCCTGCGTTCCCAGGAACGCGCCGCGCGGGCCCAGGCGGCGGGGCGTCTTGCCGAGGAGATCGTGGCGGTCGAGGTGCCGGAAAAGGCGGGTATCCGCTCCGTCGAGGCGGACGAGCACCCGCGCGAGACGAGCTTGGAGAAGCTTGCCGGGCTCCCGACCCCCTTTCGCGCGGGCGGGTCGGTCACCGCCGGCAACGCCAGCGGCGTCAACGACGGCGCGGCGGCGCTGGTGGTCGCTTCCGAAGCGGCATGCCAGGCCAATGGTCTTACGCCCCTGGCCAGGGTCGTCGGCGGGGCGGTAGCGGGCGTGGCGCCGCGCATCATGGGCATCGGCCCGGCCCCGGCGACCGAAAAACTGCTGGCCCGCCTCGGTCTTGGGATCGGCGATTTCGACGTGATCGAGCTGAACGAGGCCTTCGCCAGCCAGGCCCTGGCCGTCCTGCGCCGGCTCGGGCTGCCCGACGATGCCGAGCAGGTCAATCCCAACGGCGGCGCCATCGCGCTCGGGCATCCGCTGGGCATGTCGGGAGCGCGCCTCGCCGGGACGGCGGCGCTGGAGCTGCGGGCACGGGGCGCCAGGCGGGCGCTGGCCACCATGTGCATTGGGGTCGGGCAGGGGATCGCCTTGGCGCTCGAGGCGCCTTGATCCTTTGGGCTAAAGGGACTTGAGGAAGCGGATGAGCTGGCCGCGCTCCCGCTTGCTCATGGCGGCGACCTTCTGCTTCGCCGCCTCGGCCTCGCCGCCGTGCCAGAGGATCGCTTCCAGCAGGCTGCGCGCGCGGCCGTCGTGCAGGAAGAAGCTGTGCCCGCTCACGGTCTCGGTGAGCCCGATCCCCCAGAGCGGCGGCGTGCGCCACTCGCGCCCGTCGGCCATGCCTTCGGGGCGGTCGTCCGCCAGTCCCGGGCCCATGTCGTGCAGCAGGAGATCGCTGTAGGGCCAGATCAGCTGGAACGACTGCTCTGGGTTGCTCTCGTCGCGGGGCGTCACGTACTTCGGCCGGTGGCAGGCGATGCAGCCGCTCTCGTAGAACAGCTTCTTGCCGGCGAGCACCTCGGGGTCGGTAAGGTCGCGCCGGATCGGCACGGCGAGGTTGCGCGCGTAGAACACCACGAGGTCGAGCATGGACTGGGAAGCTTCCAGGCCTTCTCGCGCCGCTCCGTTGCCGTTGGGCGCCGCGCGGCAGTCTTCCTGCGCCGCGGTGCAGTCGCCCCAGGCCGTGTCCGCGATCGGATTGGAGATCCCGATGTCGCCGTGGAAGGCGCGCGCGCTCTGCTGCGCGATGGTTGGGTCGCCGGCCTTCCAGCCGAAGCGGCCGAGCGCGACCTCGCCGGCGACGTCGTCCCAGACCCGGTTCGGCCGCCCTGAGATCCCGTCGCTGTCGGCATCGTCGGGGTCGGCGGAGGCCAGGATGTCCCGCTCGTCGATCGCCTCGAGCAGGCCCATGCCGATCATCGGCTGGGCGACCCTGGGAGAGAGCTGAACTTCCGGGTGCAGCGGGCCGTAGCCGAGGTCGGTGACCGAGTAGGTCGGCTTGCGCAGGTGAACAACCTCGCCGCCGGCCAGTTCGACGGGAATCTTCTCGTAGGTTATCTGCATCTTGCCCTCGGGCATGATCCCCTGGACCGCGAAGTCCTGGAGCTGGCCGCCGTAGGTCGGCTCGGGCACCACGAGGATGCGCCCTTCGGACAGTCGTCGCCGCTCCGTGTCCGTTTGCGGCGGGATGCTGAGCCGCAGGACCATCGAGACGGCATCGTCCGCCGGCCAGTTGGCCGCCGGCGGGTGGCCCCGGCCGTCGTTCAGATGGCAGCGCTCGCAGGAGCGGGCGTTGAACAGGGGACCCAGGCCGTCCGAGGCCGGGGTGGAGGAGGGCGCCGGGATCCAGACCCTGCGGAAGATCGCGTCGCCCTCGTGGAAGTCGCGCCGGCGGTCGAGGGCCATGTTGGCCGGGAGTTGGGAGAAGGCGTCGTGGCTCAGATTCGAGCTACTGGTGGCGCCACCGGACCTGAGCTCGTAGGCCTCCGGTTTGGAGAAATCCGTGGTCGGCGCGACGACCCGGGCGATTCGCTCGGCCTCAGCCGACGAGGCCGCGGCGCCCGAGCCGGAAGCCAGCAGGAACGCCAAGACAAGCTTTGCAGCGAGGCCGAGTTTCGTTCGCATGTCACCACCGGCAACAGAAAAAGGGGAGCGAAGCCTTGCGGTTTCGCCCCCCGGTGAAGTTCTACTGAAAGAAGGCGCCGAGGTTCAAGGCCTGCGCGAAAGCCATGATTCATCTCAAGGCCGCATTTCCCGTTCTCGGGTCTCTGATAGACTGGGTCACGCGATCGGGGGATTTCCGTGGGATCGGACAACCAGGCCAAAGCCCATGCCGGCGGCGGCAGCCCGGCGCCGCAGCTGCAGCGCCGGCTCTCGCTGACCATGATCACGCTCTACGGCCTCGGCACCACGATCGGGGCGGGCATCTACGTGCTGGTCGGCAAGGTCGCAGGCCGGGCCGATCTCTTCGCGCCCCTGGCCTTTCTGGTCGCGGCGCTGCTCGCGGGCCTCTCGGCCTTCTCCTTCGGCGAGCTCTCGGCCCGCTATCCCAAGAGCGCCGGCGAGGCGGTCTACGTGCGCGAAGGCCTGGGGCTGAAGTCGCTCGCCCTGCTGGTCGGGCTGGGCGTGATCATGAGCGGGATCGTCTCCGCCGCCGCGATCTCCCTCGGCGCCGGCGGCTACCTGATCGCCTACCTCGCGGCGCCGAAATGGCTCGTGGTGACGGTGGTGATCCTGCTGCTCGGCGGCTGCGCCGCCCTCGGCGTGGTGCAGTCGGTCGGCACCGCCGCCTTCCTGACCCTGGTCGAGATCGGCGGCCTGATGCTGATCATCGTCGCGGGGGCCGGCGCGATCACCGATGTCGGCGAGCGGCTTCCCGACCTGGTTCCGCCGATGGAGCTCGCCGCCTGGGGCGGGATTCTCGCCGGTGCGGTGCTGGCGTTCTACGCCTTCATCGGCTTCGAGGACATGGTCAACGTGGCCGAGGAGGTGAAGGATGTGCGGAGGGTCCTTCCGGCGGCCATCGTCCTCACCCTGGTAGTCACCACGCTGCTCTACATCGTCGTCGCCCTGGTCGCGGTCCTCGCCCTCCCGCAGGAGGAACTGGCGGCGAGCGACGCGCCCCTCGCGCTGGTGTTCGAGCGGACCGGCGGCTCTCCGGTTCTGCTGACCGGCATTGCGGTCGTGGCAACGGTCAACGGGGCGCTGATCCAGATCATCATGGCGTCGCGCGTGCTCTACGGCCTCGGGCGGGACCGGGCGATACCCGCGGTCTTCGGGCTGGTCAACGCGCGCACGCGCACGCCGGTCTTAGCGACCGGTGTGGTCACCCTGGCGGTCCTCGTACTCGCCGGGATCGCGCCGATCGAGACCCTGGCCGAGGTGACCTCACTGATCGTCCTGACCATCTTCACCCTGGCCAACCTCTCCCTGGTCAGGATCAAGCGCCGCGATCCCCGCCCCGCAGGCATACGCACCGTGCCGTCCTGGGTGCCTTGGTGCGGCTTCGTGTCGAGCGCGATTTTCCTGGGCTTGGCTCTGTTGACGGTCCTTAATGGCTGAGCCGCCCGCCGGGCGGGATGTCGCTATCCAGACCTTAGAGGACGGATCGCGAAAGGAGTCGGGCGGCACGTCACACTAGAGCTTTTGGGCTGAGCGCCCGCAGGGTCGGGCAGGGTTGGAAACGAAGGCCGAGGAAAACTCATGAAGTCGCATGTGCAGGTCGCGGTCATCGGCGGCGGTGTCGTCGGATGCTCCGTGCTCTATCACCTCACCAAGCTGGGCTGGAAGGACGTCGCTCTGTTCGAGCGTGACGAACTGACCTCGGGCTCGACGTGGCACGCCGCCGGCGGCATGCACACGCTGAACGCCGATCCCAACGTGGCCAAGCTGCAGGAGTACACGATCGGCCTCTACAAGGAGATCGAGGAGATCTCCGGCCAGTCTTGCGGCCTGCACCTCACCGGCGGCGTCATGCTGGCCGGCACGCCCGAGCGGATGGACTTCATCAAGTCGGCCCACGCGAAGGGCCGCTACCTGGGCATCGAGACCGAGCTGATCAGCCCGGAGGAGGCGGCCGAGATGCTGCCGATCATGGACCCGAAGCACTTCATCGGGGCGCTCTAC
>JASJEC010000123.1 GCA_030064845.1 Kiloniellales bacterium | reverse complement strand
CCGATTTGCCGACCCACTCGGCGAGCGTCGAGCGGTCGAGATCGATGCCTTCGCGCTCGAAGATCTGGCTCCGCCGGTAGAGGGGCAGATGATCGCCATACTTCGAGACCAGCACATGGGCAAGCAGGCCGGGGCCGGGCCTATCACCATGAGTCAGTTTGCCAAGCAGCCCACAGGGTCGGTGGTGGTATACCTTTGACGAGACAGATCAGGAGGCGGCGGAGACCCCGCTTGAAGAGGGAGAGCAGCGAGCGAGCGTATCGGCGTGGGCGGTGTTCGGGGGCTTTTTTTCGGCGGCGGACGGGTTGTTGACGGCGTCCCACATGCCGGTGGAGACGGCCCAGTAGAGCGCCAGGGCGAGAATCAGGATCAGCCGCTCGATCCGGTCGGCGCGGCGCAATTGGCTGTCTTCGAGGTTGAAGCCGCGGGTTTTGGTGTCGGCGAACATGGCCTCGATGCCCCATCGCAGACCGTAATCGAGGGCGCGATACGAGGTCGGCAGCTGCGACATGGCGATCATCCCCGGTTCGGGGTGTCCGGGCTCGTGGATCATCGCCACATGGGTGGCGGCACGCTTTTCGGTCAACCTCACGTCGATCAGCAGCCGCTCGCCTCGCTCGAAGCACTCCGCCACGGTCGTTTCGCCGCCGTCGCGATCATGGACGAGCAAGCTTCCCTTCAGGCGCAGGCGCCAGTCCCAGCCGCTGTCGGCGCACCAGGTGATGAGGTCGGGCGATCCGTAGAAACGGTCTCCCATCAGCACCGGCCGGACGCCGTCCGGCAGCCACCCGGCGACGATTTGCAGCAGCCGGCGCTGCTCGGAAAACCCGATCGCCCCCGCGGTTTTCCGGACGCACCAAGCCAACGGCAACGCCCGCCCGCCAACCCGGACCGCCACCATCAGCATCTCATGGCGATGCAGTTTCGTCGCCTGGCTCTGGTCGATGAGCACAATCGGCTGTCGGCCGTTTGTGCTCACTTTCTCCAGAATCTCGCGTGCATAGGGAGCCAAGACCTCGGCCGGGACGATCCGATCGTTGGCCAACGTTCTCTTGACCCACTGATAGCGCGTGCCGGGGTTGGCCGACCGGATCGGCAGCGCATGGCCGAGTTCCATCAGGTTCACCGTCCGCTCCGACAACACCGCCGCCGTCAGCGTCGCCAGCTTCTCGCGCTGGGTTTTCCGCTGTTTCGGCAGGCGTCGCGCCATATCGTCGGAAATCGCTCGCGCCACCGCTTGCAATCCTGTCATCTCGATCCTCCCGGTCCCGTACCGAGACCATCGAGTCAGAACCCTTCACCCGCGTCAATCACAAACTGACCTGTGGTGAGAGGCCATCACCAGCAATTCTCATTTTGGCGACGGGGCTGGAAATGCTTTGTTTTGGGAACGAAGCGTGATTCAAGCTGTGTATGGAGCGGCTGGAAAGATCCATCGCGGCGCTGCGCAAGCGGTGCGAACAACTGCCGGACAAGCGGTCGGGGAGCAACTGTCGCTATCGGATGGCCGACATCGGGCTTTCGGCGTTCTCGGTGTTTTTCATGCAGAGCCCGTCGTTTCTGGCGCACCAGCGGGTATTGGCGGAGCGTTGCGGCCGGTCGAATGCCGAGACGCTGTTCGGGGTGACGGCGATTCCCTGCGACAACCATATCCGGCAGATGCTGGACGGGGTCCCAGCGGACCACTTTGATCCGGTGTTTGCGACGATCGTCGAGGCGTTGGACGCGAGCGGCGGGTTGGAGCCGCTGCGGCGGCTGGACGGCCGGATGCTGATCGCGGTGGATGGCTCGGAGCACTTCTGCTCGCGCAAGCTCCGCTGCCGGCACTGTTCGACGCGCCGGCGCGCCGACGGTGAAACCGAGTATTTTCATAGCTTTGTCGGCGCGACGTTGGTGGCGCCGGGTCAGGCCACGGTGCTGCCGCTGCCTCCCGAGTTCGTCCGTCGGCAGGACGGCACCGACAAACAGGATTGCGAGCTGGCGGCGGCGCGCCGCTGGCTGGCCCGGGTTGGCCGGCGCTATGCCTGGCTGCGGCCGGTCTATCTCGGCGACGACCTCTATGCCCACCAGCCGATGTGCGAGGATGTGCTCGCCGGCGGCGGCAGCTTCCTCTTCGTCTGCAAGCCTTCAAGCCACAAGACGCTGAGCGAGTACCTGACGGGGGTCGAGATCGACGGCTTCGAACGAACCGTCGGCACCGGCGCGGCCAAGCGCCGGCACCGTTATCGCTGGATGGAGGGCGTACCGCTTCGCGACAGCAAGGACGCGCTCCTCGTCAACTGGCTGGAGATCGAAATCGCCAAGCCAAACGGCAAGGTGACCTACCGCAACAGCTTCGTCACCGATCTGCCGGTCAACCGACAAACCGTCGCCGACCTCGCCGCTTGCGGCCGAGCCCGCTGGAAGATCGAGAACGAAACTTTCAACGTCCTCAAAAACAACGGCTATCACCTCGAACACAACTTCGGGCACGGCAAGGACACTCTGGCCAGCGTGCTGGTCGCCCTCAATCTGCTGGCCTTCGCCATGCACAATGCCTGCGATCTCGTGGCCGCCCCCTGGCAAAAGGCACGCCGCAAACTCGGCGCCCGCAACCGCCTGTTCACCCACATCTGGTCGATCACCGCCTACCACGTCTTCCGCTCCTGGCACGC
Source organism: Kiloniellales bacterium (assembly GCA_030064845.1). Lineage (NCBI taxonomy): Bacteria > Pseudomonadati > Pseudomonadota > Alphaproteobacteria > Rhodospirillales > Kiloniellales bacterium. The sequence goes on along the minus strand of JASJEC010000123.1, from coordinate 3,981 downwards.
CCTCATCCAAACCATCATCACCGGAGTCCCGCCCCCCAGAACCGCCTGACCGCTCACCCCCTCCAAACCCCTTCAACCCCAACCCTACACGTCGAACTCATAATGAGAACCGCTGGGCCATCACCCTTGTGTTTGACAAAGTGGCGGAGCTCGGTAGCGCTCGACAGGCCTTGCTCTGGTTCATCGAGCATGGGCTGGATTTGCCTGCCAAGCGCAACAATGGTGACGTGATTTGGCGCAGGCCAAATTACGCGACCATCCACCGGATGATCGAGAACCCGATTTACGGCGGCGCCTATGCCTATGGTAAAAGTAGGGTGGTGCCGGGATATGAGGTAGCAGGCACCCGTCCGAAGAGCCGTCGCAAGGCTCGCGACGAATGGCTGGCGCTGATCCCGGATGCCCATGAAGGTTACGTCAGCTGGGAGCAGGCAGAGGCGATCCGCAAGATGGTCAGCGACAACGTGCCCACGGGCCGGCATCACGGAGCCCCCAAACACGGAGACGCCCTGCTTGCCGGTCTTGTCCGCTGCCGGCGCTGCGGACGCAAGCTGACAGTCCGCTACACGGGAACCAAGCACAACATTCCGCGGTATTCCTGCTGGCGGGGTCTGCTCGATAATGGCGAGCCGCGCTGCATCGCCTTTGGCGGACTGCGCGTCGATGACGCCGTTGAAGAGGCGCTTCTGCAGGTCGTCGAACCCGGCGCCGTCGCAGCGGCGATCGAGGCCGAAGCGCAAGCGGCCAATCGCCGTGACCAAGTTCGCGACGCGCTGATGCGCGATCTTGAGGCCGCACGCTATAGCGCTGATCGGGCATTCCGGCAGTATGACGCCGCCGATCCGCAGAACCGGCTGGTTGCCGCGGAACTTGAATCCCGATGGAACCGAGCGCTCACGCGTGTCGGCGAGATCGAGAGCAGGATCGCCACGCATGATGCCGCGACACCGCAATCATCACCTCTGTCGGCAATGGACGTCACCGCGCTCGCCGCGGACCTTCGGGCTGTCTGGATGACGCCGACGACGGATGCGAGGCTCAAGAAGCGCATCGTGCGCACCGTCATCCACGAGGTGGTCGCCGATATGGACGACAAAGCATCCGAGATCGTTCTCCTGATCCATTGGATCGGCGGCGTCCATACTGAACTGCGCCTGCCGAAGCGTCGTCGAGGACAGCGCAACAGCACCTCCGGCGAGATCATCGCGGCTGTGCGCCAACTGGTGCTCATCGCCAGTGATGATTTGATTGCCGCTATCCTTAACCGGAACGGATTGGTGACCGGCCGCGGCAATCGCTGGACTCGCGAGCGGGTCACCGCGCTCAGGTCATATCATAAGGTCCCGGTCTTCCGACCGGCGCCGGACGGCATCGAACCATGGCTCAATCTGAGCAAGGCCGCACGGCTCCTCGGTGTTGCGCCGAAAACGCTCAGGCTCGCCGCCGAAGCCGGCGAAATTGAAGGCGTTCATCCATTGCCGGATGGTCCGTGGATCTTCAATCGATCAGAGCTTGGCAAGCCGGAAGCTCAGCGGATTGTTCATCGCGCCAGGCAGAACCCAAAATACCCCGCGGGATCGCATCCCAATCAACAAAGCTTATTCGCTTCAACGACATAGAAAGATGGGCCTTATGAAACAGGATTGTAGTCGGCCATCCAGGCGTCGAGATCGGCCTGGAGTTCGTCGATCGTGCGATAGATCTTCTTTCGGAACGCCACGCGATAGAACTCGTCGAGCACCGTGCGATGGAAGCGCTCGCAAATGCCGTTGGTCTGCGGGCTCTTGGTTTTGGTTCGACTATGGTCGATATCCTCGACAGCCAGGTAGAGTTCGTACTCATGGCTCTGGCCGCCGCAGAATTCGGTGCCGCGATCGGTGAGTACGCGGCAGAGCTTGATCTCGTGCTCGTCGTAGAACGGCACCACTCGGTCGTTCAGGAGATCTGCGGCGGTAATCGGGGTCTTGCGGTCGTAGAGCTTGGCAAAGCCCACCTTGGCGTAGGTGTCGATGAAGGTTTGCTGGTAGATCCGCCCGACCCCTTTCATGGTGCCGACGTAGAAGGTGTCCTGAGCACCGCAATACCCCGGACACGCGCTGTCGAACTCGCCATGGGCTTCCTTATCGGCCTTAGCCTTCTCCAGCGCCACGACCTGGGCCTCGGTGAGCACCAGCCCTTCTTCCGCCATCTTGGCCTCTAGCGCCTTGAGCCGGAGCTTTATGGACGTCAGATTGTGACGCTTCCAGACACAGCGGACACCGGCGGACGAGATCGACAGGCCGCGTTGTCTCAGAGCCTGAAAATGAATTGCGGTTTCGCGGAGAGCCTGGGATGTGAGACCGGCTGCGGGATGGCATTGGCGTGGCTTGGCCGATGAGACGAGCGGACGGACCGTGAGAATGCGCGTCGCCGCCGGGGTCTGGTTGTCGGTTTGCGGCGTTTCCCGGTGGTGTCCGGGAGGGTCCGTTTGTGTCGGGTCAGGTGGCGGCCAAACGCCAGGAACAGGCCATGTTGTGGGCGAGGGCGTGCCACAGGGCGACCGCCTTGACCTTGTCGATGCCGCGCACGATGAACCGGGTGAGGCCACGGTTACGCGCCTGGGCGTTCACGCATTCGGCCGTGGCTGCCCGTTCCTTGTAGATGGTTTTGGCTTCCTCGGTTGCCATGCGTCGTCGCCAGCCGGCCACTTCCGGCGGGTCGTCCGGGCGGGGCAGGTGGCGGTCGCGGGACTTGTCCTTGGGCGCCGGCACGGGAACAAAGGTCGTCACCCCGGCTTGGGCCAGGGTGTTGATGTCGTCCAGCCTGGCGAAACCGCCATCGGCCAGATGCTGGGGTGGCCGCCGGCCGTAGGCGGCGGCCAGGGCGTCGTTCATCGGCGCCATCTTGCCCATGTCCGAGCCAACGTTGTCCACCGACACGCCGGCCACCGCGCCGCTCTTGGTGTCGGCGGCGAACTGGACGTTGTAGGCCGGCCGGAAGCCGCCGTCGGCCATCTTCATCACCCGCGCTTCGGCGTCGGTGGTCGAGGCCCGCGGCTCGTTCTCAGGCTTCGGCTCGGGCTCGGGCCGCGGCTCAGGCTTCGGCTCGGGCTCGGGCTGCTTGCCATCGTCCGTCTCGCCGCGTTTGGCCGCACGTTCGGCGCGCCGGCGCGCCCGCTCCTGGTGCGCCGCCTGCAACGCCTCGGTGATCGCCAAGGCCTCGCCGACCCGGCGCTCGCGGTCCTCGACCGCCCGCCGGCGCGCCGCCGCCTCACGGCGCGACGCCGCCCCGGGATCGGCGTCGAGCTCCCGGCGCAGCCGCTCCACCTCCGTCTTCGCCCGCCGATGGCAGGCCTCCAGGGTCGCGTGCCGGCGAAACGACGCCGCACCGGCCGAGGCCCGCACCCGCACGCCGTCCTGGGCCACCCGATCCAGGCTCGCGACGCCGGCCTCGATCAGGGCGGCGAAGCTGTCGACCAGCAGACCGTCCAGCACCGGACCCTGGGCGCCCCGGAAATCGGACAGGGTCTTGTGGTTCATGCCCACGCCTCCGCACAGCCACTGGAACGCGATATGCTCCTCGCACAGGCGGGCGAGTTCGCGGGCGCTGCCGATCCCCTTCACCGTCGCGTACAACCACAACGCCACCAGGATCCGCGGGTCGGCCGGCGGATGGCCCGGACGACCCGCCACCGCCTTGATCTCCGCGTACAGCGGCGTCAGATCCAGCCCCTCCACGAAACCCCACACCAAGCGCACCCGGTGATCGGCCGCAACCAGGTCGTCCAGGCTGACCGCCCGCAACTCCACCTGCCGCCGTTCCGCCATCCGAAGCCGCGGCCGACCGCCGCCCGCAAGTGCCGGCAGCGGCTGCTCGGGCAGCTCGTCGAACAATCCAGAGGTCATCGCCCAATCCAATCTTCCTGGGAGGAAAAAAACGTGATCACTATAAATCATCGCGAGTCCGGTGACTCCCCCCGAAAGATTCACAGGCTCTCAGTTC
>JASJEC010000122.1 GCA_030064845.1 Kiloniellales bacterium | reverse complement strand
GACCAGATCTGGACGCGCCTGAAGAAGTAATGCGTCTGGCGCTCTACCAGGGACCGTCGCCCGCCGGGGACGTCGCGGCAGCCTTCGAGGCGGTGGAGAGAGCGCTCTCCGCCGCCTCGGCGATGCGCGCGGACATAGCGGTGTTCCCGGAGATCTTCCTGCCGGGATACAACGTGCCGGAACCGGAGGCTCAGCCGCTGGACGGCGCCTGGATCCGGCGCCTCGGGGCGGCGGCGCGGGACGCCGGCGTCGCGCTCGTCATCGGCATGGCCGAGAAGGCCGACGGCGTCGTCTACAACAGCGCCGTCGTCCTCGGCTCGGACGGCGCGCTCTTGGCCAGCTACCGCAAGCTGCAGCTCTTCGGCGAGCGCGAGAAGGCTCTCTACGCGCCGGGCGACGCCTACGTGGTCTTCCCCTTCCGGAACCGCCGCGTCGGCCTTCTGATCTGCTACGACATCGAGTTTCCCGAGCATCTGAGGGCGATCGCCCGCCAAGGCGCCGACCTCGTTCTGGTGCCGACGGCGAACATGCCGCCCTTCGACAACGTGAACCGCATCACCATCGCGGCGCGCGCGCTGGACCACGGCGTGACCCTGGCCTACTGCAATTACTCCGGGGTCGAAGGCGACCTTGCCTATGTCGGCCGCAGTGTGATCGCCGGCCCCGACGGCGAGCCGATCGCCCGTGCCGGCGTCGAGACCGCGCTGCTGATCGCCGATCTCCCGGAACCGGGCGCTTTCGAGCACCCCACCCTCACCAGCACCCTCGAAGACCTTCGCGTGATCGAGAAGCGCGGAGACGGGCGCTCGACCTTACCGCCGCAGCGCTGAACCCGGAAAAGCGAAAGGACGTCCCGTGTCTCGCGACCCCCGTTACGACATCCTGTTCGAGCCGGTGAAGATCGGACCGGTCACGGCGAAGAACCGTTTCTACCAGGTGCCGCACTGCAACGGCGGCGGCTACCGCGACCCTTCCGCGGCCGCGGAGATGCGCAAGGTCAAGGCCGAGGGCGGCTGGGGCGTGGTCTTCACCGAGCAGTGCGAGATGCACCACACTTCCGAGATCACGCCCTTCATCGAGCTCCGACTCTGGGAGGACCAGGACATACCCGGGATCGCCCGCATGGCCGAGAAGATGAAGGAGCACGGGGCGCTGGCGGGCATCCAGCTGGCCTATTCGGGGATCAACGGCCCGAACCTTTACACCCGCGAGGTGCCGCTGGCGCCGACGGCGCTGCCGATCCGAACCTTCACCAACGATCCCGTCCACGCCCGCGCCATGGACAAGGAGGACATCCGCGATCTCCGCCGCTGGTTCGTGAACGCGGCCAAACGGTCGCGAACCGCCGGCTTCGATCTGATCTGCCTCTACGGCGCCCACGGCTTCGGGATCTTCCAGCACTTCCTCTCGCGCGCCACCAACCAGCGCGACGACGAGTACGGCGGCAGCCTCGAGAACCGGGCGCGCTTCGCCCGGGAATGCGTCGCCGACCTGCGCGACGCGGTGGGCGACACCATGGGGCTCACCCTGCGGGTCTCGCTGGACGAGACCATCGGGGACCTCGGCTTCTCCAACGCCGAGCTGCGCGACTTCATCGAGATGCACCGCGACCTGCCCGATCTCTGGGACCTGGCCCACGGCACGTGGGAGGAGTGCTCGGGCCCCTCGCGCTTCAAGGAGGAGGCCGCCCAGGAAGCCCTGGTGCGCGGCATCCGCGAGCTGACCGACAAGCCCGTCGTCGGGGTCGGGCGCTTTACCTCGCCGGACATGATGGTCAAGCAGATCAAGTCCGGCGTGCTCGACCTGATCGGCTGCGCGCGCCCCTCGATCGCCGATCCCTTCCTGCCGAAGAAGGTCGAGGAAGGCCGGATCGAGGACGTCCGCGAGTGCATCGGCTGCAACATCTGCATAACCGGCGACATGACCATGTCGATCTCGCGCTGCACCCAGAACCCGACCTTCATGGAGGAATGGCGCAAGGGCTGGCACCCGGAGCGCATGAACCCCAAGGGCGCCTCCGAGACCGTGCTGGTGGTCGGCGCGGGTCCCGCCGGCATGGAGGCGGCCCGTGCCCTCGGCCTGCGCGGCTATCAGGTGGCGCTGGCCGAGGCGGGCACCGAGATCGGCGGCCGCGTCCTGCGCGAGGCCAAACTGCCCGGCCTGTCCAAGTGGGGGCGGGTCCAGGACTACCGCCAGTACCAGCTCAGCCAGATGCACAACGTGGAGATCTACTTCGACAGCGAACTGGGCACCGACGAGATCCTCGAATTCGGCTTTGAGCAGGTCGCGATTGCCACCGGGTCGCGCTGGCGCCGCGACGGTGTGGCGCGCCATCACGTGGTGCCGATGCCTATTGCGTCCGGGGTCGGGGTCTACACCCCCGACGATCTGATGGAAGGGCGCGTGCCTTCGGGGCGCGTTGTGCTGTTCGACGACGACCACTACTACATGGGGGGCGTGCTCGCGGAGCTTCTGGTCCAGCACGGCGCCTCGGTCACGCTGGTGACACCCGCGGCCTACGTCTCGGAATGGTCGCAGAACACGCTGGAGCAGGCCGAGATCCACAAGAGGCTGGTCGAGAAGGGCGTGGACATTCTGCTCAACCGCGGCGTCGAAGAACTGCTGCCGGGCGGCGTGCGCACACGCTGCGTCTATTCTGGCCGGCGCAGCGAGATCGAAGCGGATTCCGTGGTGCTGGTCACTTGCCGTGAGCCCATAGACCGGGTTTGGCGGGCTCTGAAGACGCGCCGGGCCGAATGGCTGGAGCATGGCATCCGATCGATCAAGGTCATTGGCGATGCGGAAGCACCCGGACCCATTGCGTGGGCGACCTACGCGGGCCACCGCTTCGCGCGGGAACTGGACGAAGCCGACATCGGCGATGACCTGCCCTTCCGCCGAGAAGTCACGCGGCTTGCTGCGGAGCTCTGACCAGCGGGCAATTCTTACAAGACACGAACCGGAGTCCGTCCCGTTGCGTCGAACATCTCGGCTGGAGCGGATTCGGGTCGGAGGGAATCGCCTTCGGTGATGCATCGACCCGGCGAATTTGCTCAAGCCTCATGATGCACCGGGGAATCCCTCTAAGTGGGCACGACAAGGCGTGCCATCGAAGCATCATCCGCTCCGGGCAGCGCCCGGCCGATCAACGCTTTATTCCCGGTAGCCGGGAGGCTTAAATGGCCGGGGTCGCGCTGGGGCGGGTCGCGCGAAAAGTGGGGGATTGGTCTTTCAAGGCAGAATCAATCAGCTCGGGATCTTGTCGCTTTGCAAGCGTCCAGGCGCCTCGAGCTTCGCTGTCGTTCGAACGTTGGCACAACCGCAGGAAGAGGCAGGACTGAACGATGCACCTTGATGAATTCCTTCTCGCCACCGTGATTCTGCTCGCTGCGACGGCGATCTTCGTCTCGCTTTTCAAACGACTTGGACTGGGTTCGGTTCTGGGCTTCCTGGCGGCGGGGGTCATCCTCGGGCCGTCGGGATATGGCATCACCGAGGACGTCGAAGGGCTGCGTCACTTCACCGAGCTCGGAGTCGTGCTTTTCCTTTTCATCATTGGATTGGAAATGCAGCCGAAGAAGCTTTGGTCGATGAGGCGATGGGTTTTCGGTCTCGGCTCGATGCAGGTGCTTCTGACCGGCGTCATCATCGGCGGATACGTCTTGATGCTCGATGTCAGGTGGCAGGCTGCACTCATTCTTGGGCTTGGCTTTGCGCTGTCGTCCACCGCCTTCGTCATGCAGTTGTTGGGCGAGCGGGGCGAGATGGCCACAAAACACGGTGAAGCATCCTTTGCCATTCTGATCATGCAGGACATCGCAATCGTTCCCTTGCTGGCGCTGGTGCCGCTGTTGTCGGCAGGCCCGGCCCTGGCCTCGGGACAGCCGCTCTGGCTCGAGGCCATCGTGGTTGTTGGCGCGGTCGCCGGGGTGCTGCTGGTCGGCCGATATCTGATCCCGATCGCCTTGGCCGGAGCGGCCAAGACCCGCAACCAGGAAGCCTTCGTGATGTTCGCGCTGCTGTCGGCACTGGGCGCGGCCTATGTCATGGAGCTGGTCGGCGTGTCCATGGCGCTGGGCGCGTTCATCATGGGCATGATGTTCTCGGCATCCGAGTACCGGCACCAGATCGAGGCCTCGGTCGAACCCTTCAAGGGCGTGTTGATCGGCTTGTTCTTCATTGCCGTCGGGATGTCGATCGACCTTCAGCTGCTGGTTGACCAGTGGGCCGAAGTTGCCAAAGGCGTCACGGCGTTGATGGCCCTGAAAGTGGCGACCCTATTGATTCTGGCCCTCAGCTTCGGCCTCGGCCGCGCGGCAGCCATTCGAACGTCCTTCCTTATGGGCCAGTGCGGGGAGTTCGGGTTTGTGCTTTTCGGGGCCGCGTTGGCCGGCGGCGTTCTTTCCGAAGGCGAGTTCGGTCTGGCCCTGATGCTCGTGACCATGACCATGATCGCGACTCCCTTGATGGCGAAGGCGGGAGACTTCCTGGCGGGGCGCTTCGGTGCTGCGTCCGCTGACATGGCTGCCGAGGAAGGCGTCGGCCAAGGCTTTAAGCGCCATGTCGTGCTGGCCGGCTATGGTCGCGGCGGCCGGTCCATCGCCTTGATGTTGGAAAAGAAGGACATTCCTTTTCTCGCCTTCGACATTGACGCGAACGCTGTCGCCCTCGGCCAGAAGCGGGGGTACCACGTCCATTTCGGCGACATGACCAACCCCGAGATCTCCAAGGCGGCCGGCCTATCCGATGCCAGCGCGGTCGTTGTGACGGTAGAAGACGTTCATCAAGCAGAGCGGGTGATCAGCAACGTGCGCGTCCTCTGCCCTTCGGCTGCGATCTACGCCCGGGCGAAGGATTTCAATGTCGAAACGGCATTGATGTCGAGCGGGGTCAGTCACGCCGTTCCCGAGGCAGCCGAGGGAATTCTCCAGCTGGGCACGGCCGTCCTGCGGGGCAATGGCGCGTCGGACAGCGAGGTCGAAGCTCTTATCGTGGATTTACGGCGGGACGACTACGCGCTCATGCGGGAGGTCCAGGCATCTTGAGAGGCCGCCGAGGCGCTCGCGGCTTGGGCGGTCCTCCGACTCTCGAACCGGGTCAGGTCCGATGGCCGCACCCCTCGAGTACGGACCTGCGCGGCCTGGGTTTGGGCCGCTTTGCCTCCGACAACGAGCTTAGGCGACTCCGACCTTCCAAAGCAGGTCCGGTTCACATGGAATCGCCAGAGGCGATCCATTGACCCGGTCGATCTGCTCGTTCACGGCCTTTCAAAGGGTTCGACCTCGCTCGTCGCTACGATTCAGCTGTCGGAACAAGATTGGAGCGATATGGCGCCGTCATGCTCGTGATTTCACCGGAAAAAGTGGCACATGTGATTGTCAAGTCGAGGGAGTTCGACGCAAAGGTGGCGATTTGGGACGAGCCCTCTTCGGCGATCGATATCGACGACAGTGGCGATGCAATCCTCGAGGACCGAACAAGTGATGCGACACGAGGCGAAGTGGCCGAGTTCATTGCCGCACTGAACGAGGATGAACAGGCAAATCTCGTAGCATTGGCGTGGGTCGGACGCGGTAGCTGTTTAGACGGGAGCATATCCAGCGTTTAGGAAGTATCTGGCGCACTCGTCGGATTTTATGGTGTCGACGAGGTCTCCGAGTTGGAGTGAGATATCGTCTGGGCTTCGCTTTTGGGCCAGTCGCATCCAGTGCTTGATCTTGGCGAAGGTCTGCTCGTTCGGATTGAGGTCTGGCGAGTATTTGGGCAGGAACCAGAGCTTTGCGCCGACGGCCCTGATGGCCTCGCGGACGGCCTTGGACTTATGGCTGCCGAGGTTATCCATGACGACGATGTCACCGGGCTTCAAGACCGGCACAAGGGCCTGCTCGACGTAGGCACGGAAGCAGTCGCCATTGATCGGGCCGTCGAACACGCAAGGCGCGGTGAAGCGGTCACAGCGCAAGGCTCCAAGGAAGGTCAGGGTGTGCCAGCGTCCCCGCGGCGCCAGGCCACGCAGGCGCTTGCCTTTCGCTCCCCAACCGTGAAGCGGCGCCATGTTGGTCCGGATCCAGGTCTCGTCTATTGATCGGCCGCCCGACGGCAGCTCGCGCCAGACGCAACCGCTCCAACAACGCGCTCACGAAGATCAGTGGAATAGGCTCGGCTCATGCATGCTGGCCTCCATATCCAGCACAAAGCTTGAATCACATTTCATCCCAAAGGGGAATCCCCTAACGATTCAATCAAACGCAATCTGCTCTGGGACACCGACTCATAATTACGAAGCCAGATTCTTGTTGCCGCGAGCTTGACGAGTGCGAGGTAGTTTTCGGGGTGCTTTTCGAAGCGCGTCGCTATGGCCCTGAAGTGCTTGAGTTTGTTGAAGAAGCGCTCGACGAGGTTGCGGTAGCGATAGAGGAAGGGGCTGAAGGCGGGCGGCTCCAGGCGGCCAGGCATCGCTTTGATGCAGGCCCAGGCGCCGCGCTTTTGCAGGGCTTGGCGTAGGGCGTTCGAATCGTAGGCCCGATCGGCGAGCAGCGTCTGGCCCG
>JASJEC010000121.1 GCA_030064845.1 Kiloniellales bacterium | reverse complement strand
CGCCGGAGCCGCGCGGCGCGGTCCGGGTCCGGCTGGTCAGCGGCACCCACGTGGTCGACATCAACGGCCCGACGATCTGCGAGGTGCTCGATCCGCCGGGCCTGCTGTCGCTCCAGGGGCGGATCGGCCCCGACGTGCTGCGGGCCGACGCCGATCCCGAGCGCGCCTTCGCGCGGATCTCCAAAAGCCGCGCGCCGATCGGCCGCCTGATCATGGACCAGTCGGTGATGGCGGGGATCGGCAACATCTACCGGACCGAGATCCTGTGGCGCCAGGGCATCCACCCGGAGACACCGGGCCGCCTGCTCGACCGCGAAGCCTTCGACCGGATCTGGGACGACGCCGCCGAGTTGCTGGCGATCGGGGTCAAGCGCAACGCCATCGTCACGGTGACCGGCGCCCGGCCCTCGCGCAGCCGCTACCGCGAGCGGGTCAACATCTTCAAGAAGCCGAACTGCCCGAAGTGCGACGGCCCGATCCGCAGCCTGGAGCTGGACGGACGCCGTGCCTTCGCCTGCGAGGCCTGCCAAGCACCGCCCCTCGACCTGTGAGGCTACCGGGAAACTGCAGAGCCCTTGATCACGGTCATCCTTCGACAGGGGGCGAAGCCCGGCGCTACGCGCGGATGAGGGCAAATGCTTGAAAAATCTGACCCTCACCCTGAGCTTGTCGAAGGGTGATGGTGCCGGCTAGGGACCTATCCCCCAGCGCCCCGGCATCTCATGCAAATCAATCAACTAGCCGCTCTTTGTCCCATTAAAGGGACGCCGGAGCATCATTAACGGCCCGTTCTCGGCGGCCTCTCCCGGCCGCCGCGCCCTCAATTGTTTCGGAAAAGTGTCAATTTGCACCAAGACTCCGGGGGTCGTCCGACGTATGCTGCTCGGCAACACGGGGCCGGCAAGGCCCCGGTATCTGCGAGAAACAGGGAGAAAATGATGCGTAGCAAACTCTTGGCCGGGGCGGTTCTCGCCTCGGTGATGGCCGTCGCGCCCGTTGCCCAGGCGGCGGACATCATCATCGGCGTGCCGAACTGGCCGTCGGTTCGGGTCACGGCCCACGTGCTGAAAGTCGTGATGGAGGACAACCTCGGCCTCGAGGTCGAGCTGCAGAACGGCACCAATCCGGTGGTCTTCGAGGCCATGGATTCCGGCGCGATGCACGTGCATCCCGAGGTCTGGATGCCGAACCAGGTCAACCTCCACAACACCTTCGTGAAGGACAAGAAGACCGTCAAGTTCAACGCCAACGGCATCGAGGCCTTCCAGGGCATGTGCGTCACCAAGCACACCGCCGAGGCGACGGGCATCAAGGCCCTGTCCGATCTGACCGATCCCGACATGGCGGCGAAGTTCGATACCGACGGCGACGGCAAGGGCGAGATCTGGATTGGCGCCTCGGGCTGGGCCTCGACCAACGTCGAGAAGATCCGGGCCAAGTCCTACGGCTATTCCGAGACCATGAACCTCAAGGAGATGGACGAGACCCTGGCGCTGGCCGAGGTCGACAACGCGGTGGCCCAGAAGAAGAATATCGTCTTCTTCTGCTACACGCCGCACCACATGTTCGCTCTCCACGAGCTGGTCATCCTGGAGGAGCCGGACTACGACTCGGCCAAGTGGAAAGTGATCCAGCCGACCGACGACCCCGAGTGGCTCGAGAAGTCCAACGCGGCGGTCGCCTGGGATCTGGCCTACCTGCACATTCACTATGCGGCGGCGCTGGAGAAGGCCCAGCCGGAGGCGGCCAAGCTGCTGTCTCAGGTCAAGCTCGACACCGACACGGTCTCCAAGATGACCTTTGCCCTGGTGGTCGAGAAGCAGGACCCGGCGGATTTCGCCCAGCAGTGGGTGGCCGAGAACGGCGCCATGGTCGATTCCTGGCTGAAGTAGGCTGGTAACCGTGCTTATGGCGGCGGCGCCTTCGCCAAGGCGCCGCCGCCATGCCTGCTATCGTCGCCTGACGACAACGCAGATGAGCAGCAGGCCGCGCTGCTTGCCGCTGCGGCCCGCCGCTCTTGTCACTTTGCGGGGGGGTGTCACGTGAACGAAGACGTCATCCAACTCGACAGTGTCTGGAAGATTTTCGGCCCGAGGGCCGACGAAGCCATGGATGCGGTCGAGAAACGGGGCCTGAGCAAGGCCGAGGTGCTGGAGGAGTTCGCCTGCGTGGTCGGCATCGCCGACTGCTCGTTCACGGTCCAGCGCGGCGAGATCTTCTGCGTCATGGGCCTCTCCGGCTCCGGCAAGTCGACCATGGTGCGGCACCTCAACCGCCTGATCGAGCCGACCGCCGGCAAGATCTCGGTGCTCGGCAAGGACATGCTGGCGCTGGGCGGCGAGGATCTGCGCGCCATGCGCGCCATGCACATCGGCATGGTGTTCCAGCACATGGCGCTGCTGCCCCACCGCACGGTGCGCGACAACGTCGCCTTCCCGCTGCAGGTGCGCGGCGAAGCGAAGTCGAAGCGCTGGGAGGTCTCGCAGCGCTGCCTCTCGATGGTCAACCTCGACGGCTACGAGGACCGCTTCCCGCGGGAGCTCTCGGGCGGCATGCAGCAGCGGGTCGGTCTGGCCCGGGCGCTCGCCTCCGATCCCGAGGTGCTGCTGATGGACGAGCCGTTCTCCGCGCTCGACCCCCTGATCCGCCGCCAGCTTCAGGACCAGTTCATGGGGCTCTCGGCGGAGCTGCACAAGACGACCGTCTTCATCACCCACGACCTGGACGAGGCGATCCGCATCGGCAACCGGATCGCCATCATGAAGGACGGCCGCATCGTCCAGATCGGCACGCCGGAGGATATCGTCACCAAGCCGGCGGACGACTACGTCAAGGATTTCGTCGAGGGTATCTCGCGCCTCAAGCTGGTGTTCGCCCACTCGATCATGGAGGACATCGCCAGCTACAAGCCGGCCAACGGCGGGTCGCTCGAGGGCTCGAAGCGGGTGCCCCACGACACCGATCTCGATCACCTGATCGATATCGCGACCGAGACCGACGCGCCCATCGTGGTCCAGAACGACGACGGCGCCGACGTCGGCGTGATCGACAAGTCGACCCTGCTCAAGGGCATCCAGGGAGGCAAGGCATGACCGACACAGGCCTCGAGCTCGGCCCCAAGGCCTTGAGCTCTTCGGTGGACGAGTTCGCCAAGGAGAATGCCGGCTACTACGCCAAGGAGTTCGCCAAGATCCAGGGCACCACCAAGTTCCCCTGGTCCTGGAACACCATGGCCGCCGTGTTCGGCCCGCTCTGGGGCGCGGCGCGCGGCGTCTGGGGCTTCTTCTGGATGTTCCTGGTGCTGGAGCTCTTCGCCCTGGTCCAGCTCGGCCGCGGCCTCTGGGGCGAGCTGGGCGCCGACCAGATCGCGCGCTACGAACGCCTGCTGGCCAACATCGCCAAGCGCGAGACCCAGGCCGCGGAGGCCCTGGCGGCGGGCGACCAGGAGGCTGCGGAAACCGCCCTCAAGGTGGCCGAGAACCTGAAGCGCGTGGCCGCCAGCGCCAAGGAGAAGGCCGACGCGGCGGCCGGCGAAGCGACCACGATCCTGCTCACCGGCCTGGCGCTGCTGGTCGCGGTCAAGGTGCTCGAAGGCTTCTACGCCAACATCGCCTACGAGAAGCAGTACCTGCGCTGGCGGGCCCAGCCCACGATCCAGGCCGGCCTGAACCAGGCGAGCACCGCCTTCGGCGCCTTTCTTCTGGTCGCGATCTGGCCGCTCACCCTGTTCCGCTTCACCGTGACCGATCCGGACAAGGTGCTCAGCAACCTGACCAACGGCCTGTTCGGCGGCACGATCACGATCTCGGAGTTCCCGATCAAGAAGGAGTTCTTCGCCTCCTGGGCCAAGGACGGCGACGCCGCCTTCGACTGGCTGGCCAACAACTTCGGCAACGTCTTCGACGGCGTGACCGCCGGCATCCGCGCCGTCCTCGACGGGCTGGAGGTCATCCTGATCCAGACGCCCTGGCCGGTGGTCATGGTGGTCATCGTGGTCATGGCCTACCGCCTGGCCGGGCCGCGGGTGGCGGTCTTCACCGGCGCCTCGCTCGCCTATCTCGCCTTCATGGGGCTCTGGGAGATCTCCATGATCACCGTCGCCCTGATCGGCGCCGGCGCCGCGCTCTGCGTCATCTTCGGCATTCCGCTCGGCATCTGGTTCGGCAAGAGCAAGCGCGCCTACGCCTTCGCCGAGCCGGTGCTCGACTTCATGCAGACCATGCCGGCCTTCGTCTATCTGATCCCGATCATCGCCTTCTTCGGCACCGGCAAGCCGCCGGGCGTGCTCGCGACCATCATCTTCGCGATGCCCCCGGTGATCCGCCTGACCGCGCTCGGCATGCGCGGCGTGCCGGAGACCACCAAGGAAGCGGCGATCGCCTTCGGCTGCTCCAAGTGGCAGCTGCTGCGCAACGTCGAGATCCCGCTCGCCATGCCCTCGATCATGACCGGCATCAACCAGACCATCCTGATGAGCCTCTCCATGGTCGTGATCGCCTCGCTGATCGGCGCCGAGGGCCTGGGGGCGCTGATCCTCGAGGCGCTACAGTACGCGGCCAAGGGACAGGGCCTCCTGGGCGGTCTCGCGATCCTGTTCTGCGCCATGGTGATCGACCGCATCGCGCAGGGCATGTACCGCAGGAAGGTCGCGGGCGGCTAGACAAGCCGGCGCTCTGGCAGGTTGCTGAAGAGGTGTATCGTCGGCACCATCACCCTTCGACAAGGGGCTTCGCCCCCTGTCGAAGGATGACCGTGATCAAGGGCTCAGGAGCTTTTCAGCACCTGCCAGGAGAATGCCTTGAGGACGCAGGCGCGGGCGGTCGTCATCGGCGGCGGGGTCGCCGGTTGCTCGGCTCTCTACCACCTGACCCGGGAAGGCTGGACCGACGTGGTCCTGCTAGAGCGGGACGAGCTGACCTCGGGCACGACCTGGCATTCGGCGGGACAGGTCACCAACTTCGGCGCGGTCCAGACCATGGTCGGCCTGAAGAGCCATTCGATCCGGCTCTACAAGGAGCTGGCCGAGGATCCCGAGAACCCGATCAATTATCACCACGCCGACGGCGGACTCCGCCTCGCCTCGACCGAAGCGCACCTCGACGGCTACCGCCACTTCCAGTCCCTGGCCAAGGGCATGGGCGTCGCGTTCGAGATCTTCGACGCCGAGGAATGCGCCCGGCGTCACCCCCTCATCACCACCGAGGGCCTGGCCGGCGCGCTCTGGGATCCCCTTGACGGCGACATTGACCCGGCGCAGTTGTGCCAGGCGCTGGCCCGCCGGGCCCGCGCGGCCGGGGCCGAGGTCCATCGCCATACGGCGGTAACGGGCCTCGGACAGAAGCCGAACGGCGAGTGGGTCGTCCGGACGGCTAAGGGCGAGATCGTGGCCGAGCACATCGTCAACGCCGGCGGCTATCGCTGCAACGAGGTCGGCGCCATGATCGGGGCCGTGCACCCGGTCGTCTCGATGGAGCACCAGTACTTCCTGACCGAGCCGATCCCCGAGATCGAGGCCTTCGGCCGCCGCGTGCCCCTGCTGCGCTGCCCGACCGACGATTTCTATTCCCGGCAGGAGAAGCAGGGCCTGCTGGTTGGCTTCTACGAACAGGACTGCAAGACCTGGGGCACCGAGGGGATCGACCCGAACTTCAGCAACGCGCTCTGCCCGACCGACCTCGACCGGGTCATGCCGGTGCTGGAGAACGTCTTCCAACGCCTGCCCTGCCTGACCGAGGCCGGCATCCACACCGTGGTCAACGGGCCGATCACCTATACGCCGGACGGCTTGCCCCTGGTCGGCCGAATCCCGGGAAAGCGCAACGCCTGGTGCATCACAGGCCTGCGCGCCGGGCTCGGCGAGGGCGGGGGCCACGGCTGGCTGCTCGCCCAGCAGATGGTCCACGGCGAGGCGGTCTACGACACCTGGTGCCTCGACCCGCGCCGCTTCGGCGACTACGCGACTTTGCCCTACACGGCGTCGAAGGCGGTCGAGGACTACCAGAACGAGTTCCGCTTCCACCGTCCCCACGAGCACCGCCCGGCGGGGCGGCCGGCCCGGACCACGCCGCTCACGCAGAGGCTCGCCGCCAAGAACGCCGACTTCGCCGTCGTCGACGGCTGGGAGCGCGCGGCCTTCTACAAGCCAACGCCGGACTTCGAGCCTGACCACGGCTTTCGCTGGCCCAACTGGACCGAGGCGGTGGGCGAAGAGGTCGCCGCCGTGCAGTCGCGGGTCGGCCTCATGGAGGTCAACGGCTTCAACCGCATAGAGGTCACCGGCCCGGGCGCGCGCGGCTGGCTCGACGGCCTGGTCTGCGGCCGGGTCCCCAGGACCGTCGGCAGGCTGGGGCTCTGCTACACCCTCACCGACAAGGGCAACCTGCTCTCGGAAGCCACGCT
>JASJEC010000120.1 GCA_030064845.1 Kiloniellales bacterium | reverse complement strand
GACAAGGGGACCTTGCCGCCCTCGCCCATCATCGAGTCGAGCAGGCCGGTCATCATGGGCATCTCGTAGGTCACGGTGTAGACCACGACCTCGCCGCCGGAACCAACGCCGGCCCGGCCCATGTCCTCGTCCCACTGGCCGTTGCAGTTGATGTCGGTGAAGGGCTCGCCGCCGTCGTATGTCTCGTTGCCGTTGATGTCGTCGAAGGGCTCGGGCACGCCGATCGAGGTGAAGTTCGGGTAGACCAGGGTGCTGATGTCATCCTCGGTGATCTTGACCATGCCGGCGCCGTTGGAGTTGATCACGTCGACGACGTAGCCCTCGCGCGTGCCCGACGGTGGCGGCGCGCCGGTCAGGCCGTAGCGCGCGGCCTCGCGCAGGCCGCCCTCGAGCAGCGTGTTGCCGAAGAAGATCATGCCCACCTCCAAGGTGCCCACGGCCAGCAGCAGCATGGCGGGGGCGATCAAGGCGAACTCGACGGCGGCCAGGCCGTCCGAGCGGCGTCCGAGACGCGCGAGGCGGTGGCGGAGAGCAGCAATCATCATCGCGAGATCCTCAAAGCTGACAGATCGTCGGCGATCTCCTCGAACGCGGTGTTCAAGGCCTCGCCGTTGGGCGCGAAGTGGTAGTAGGGCGCCTTGGGCTTCGAGGCGACCCTTTCCAGAAGTTCCCGCAGGGGGCCGCTGCTGTTGGCGAACTGGATCACGTAAATCTTGATGCCGCTGTCCTTGACGCTCTGGGCGACCGCCTCCAGGCGGGCGTTCATGCCGTCGGGACCCGCGTCGTCGCCTGTGCCGAAGGCAGCGTCGTAGCCGTCGTTGCTAGCGCCGGTCTGCGCGCCGTCGGTGAGCAGGACGATGGCGCGCTCGTGGAGGCCCGTGGGGAAAGGATCCGCGTCGGCGAAGGGCTCGCCCGGCGAGACCACGCGCCAAGCCCAGGCCAGACCCTGGGCGATGTTGGTCACGCCTTGCGGGCTGGTCAGGGCGGTGATCGCGTCCTCGATCTCGGTCCGCTGGTCGGTCAGGCGGGTGATGCCGTGGCTCAGGCAATCATCGTAGCAGTCTTCGCAATCCGAGTCGCTATCATGTATCGGCTGCCAGCCCAGCCAAGCCGTGCCGTCGGTCGTGGTGAGCGGGCCGAGCCGGTTGTCCGCGATGCCGTTGGGATTGTTGAGCGAGTTCTTGTAGCGGGCATAGATGCAGCCGTTCCAATTGCTGTAGGGGCTTTCCAGAAGGGGAACGGGCGTATTGTTCGCGTAGTAGAGCTGGGTTTGAGAACTGCCCTCCCAGGGGTTGGTGAAGCTCCCCACCGACGTGGGCGAGGAGGAGCTGAACGTCGTGCCGTCCTCCCAGACGTTGACCGCGCCGTTCCAGGGCACGAGGCCGATGGTCAGAAGGTCCGAGGCGGTCTTGTTGCCGTAAAGCACGTCGACCAGGGTGAAGGCGGCTGTCCGGGCGGCGGCGATACGCGTGCTGAACGTGCTCATATCGAAGAAACCCATCGAGCCAGACATGTCCATGGACAGCACCACGTCCATGCTGACGGTCTCGCGGGTGATCTGGGTGCCCGTGCCAACCTCCACGGAATCCCTGCCGAAAATGCGCATGAAGGTGGTGCCCATGGTGGCGGACGCGCTGACATCGATCGTGCCGGCGACGAGGTCGACGTCCGCTTCGGTCAGGGTCACGGTGGCGCCCATGTAGCCCGGCGGGAAGTTGGCGTCGAAGTACTTCCGGATCTCGGCGTCGATCTTCTTTTCGTCCTTGACGTGCGCGGCCGCCAGCATGGCGGCGTCGAGGGCGTCGCCCATCCGGGCCTTCACCAGGTAGCCGCGCCCGGAGTCGATGGTGAGGCCGATGATGCCCACGATCGGGATGGTCAGGACGGCCAATAGCGGGAAAGACGCCCCGCGTTCGCAGAACGGTAAACGACGGTATGCGGCCTTCAGTCGCCCCTTCCAAGCCGCAAAATCCGGTGACCAGCGCATCGCTTACCTCTCCATAACCTTGTAATCGTTAGAGCCACGCTATTCGAGAAGGTTTAAGGACTATTAAAACTATCTGGTAAAAATCCAAATACTCTCAGTTTTTTTGTATACATTTGTTCTAGCAATTAAGTATATATCTTAATATCAATAGTATTTATTTGAGATCTGAGACGTTTTTACTCCCCACGGCCCCTTATCATGGCCGCTCGGGAACAGGGCCTGGATGCCCGGATCACGTCCGGGCATGACAAAAGGGGGGTGGACGGGCGAGCGACTGACAGGGCTTCGCCGGCTTCCCGCGCGCGGCCCGAAGAGGTTCTGCCGATAGTACACCCACCTGTCATGGCCGGACGTGATCCGGCCATCCAGGGCAACCGCAGGTTCGGACGCCAAAAGGTCTGGATGCCCGGATCACGTCCGGGCATGACAAAAGGGGGTTCGACCAGGCCGCTGTATCCTTAGAAGCCCGGTCCGCCTTTCAGTTCCGGCTGTCAGCGCAGGGGTCGCCTTGCGGTGTTTCCACACGCGCGATGCGGTCACCCGTCGGCGTTCCGAGATAGAGGGCGTCGCCGAGGTCCACGGCGACGGAAGGAAAGCCAGCGGCACGTTCGGCGTCATGGGCCAGCACGACGCATTCCTCCAGATCCTCGGGATCCAGGGAGAGAACCTTGAAGGGCGCGCCGCAGTACCCGCTCTCGAGGTTTTCTCTGCACGGCAAGAGGCGAAGCGGAGACACCGTCGATCCCGCGGTCAGCAATCGGCCGTCCCGCGCCCAGGTCAGGTTGTCCGGCGTGATCGCAAGCCTTTCCGAAGCCACGGGCGGCCTTTCGCCGCTGGTTATCCGGAACACACGGCGGTCTATGTAGGCCGAGAAATAGAGGTGCCGACCGTCGAGACTGATGGCGACCCCGTTGGGCAGAGAGGACTCCGTTCCAGGTACCTTGCACCAGCGGTCCGGCGAACCTGACTCCCGGTTGCAGTCCCAGCGGTCGCTCGCCCAAGCCCAGACCTCGCCCGTATCCAGGCCCAGTGCCGCTCTCAGGACGAACCAGAACGAGCTCCCCATGTTGGTGACAACGAAGCCCTCGCCGTCGGGCAGCGCGGCAACGTCGTTCGGTCGCGTGTTCTCCGGCAGCGGCACGCAGCCCCGCCAGCCCAAAGTGGGTTCATCCTTCGACGGGAAGACCTCGAAGAGATCGATCCGCTCCTGCGCGCGCGCGTCTTCGAGCTCGAAGTGATGATTGACGACGAGAAGCCTGAGCACGCCGTCCCGCTCGACGATATCGATGCCGTGGGGACGGAAACCCTTCGGGTCCTGGGGCTGTTTCGAACAGGCCTCGTCACCCCAGACCTCGCCGTCGATCGTCAGGGAAAGACTCGCCTCGCTGCGCTTGCCGTCCGATACGCGGTAGAACACCAGCCTGCCCGGCACGTCCTGATTCTTGTGCCGAAACTCGCTGACGACCAGCCAATCGCTCCCGACCACAAGGGCGAGGTCTTCGGGATTGCCGAAACCGGTAATCGGGGTGATTCCCGCAGCGGGCTCCGAATCGTCGCGGACCGGCACGCAGGCGCTCGTCAGCAGCAGGGCGCCGGCGAGCAGCGCCGCGGCGCCGCGTAAGAAGCTTACCTGGGCCATGAGTCGCCGCCTGAACTAGTTGGCCTCTACCTATCAACCCCGTGACACCCGTCGATATGGCAAATGCCACATCTCGTCGCGGCGGAGGCGAAGACGCAGAAGGGCGCCGGTCAGCCGCGCATGCGGCTGCCCTCGGGGTCGAACAGCGCGGCCTCGCTGCGCGCCGCCGGGTAACGCTCGCCCAGGATCTCGACCTCGAAGGCGCCGCCGTTGACCGCTTCGCTCGGGACGTAGGCAAGCGCGATGGACTTGCCGACGACATTGCCGTAGCCGGCCGAGGTCACCCAGCCGACCACCTCGCCGCCGTGCCAGACCGGCTCGTTGGCGACCGCGTCGAGGCCTTCGACCGCGACATCCAGGGTGATCAGTTTGCGCGCCGGGCCCGCTTCCTTCTCGCGCAGGACCGCGTCGCGGCCGACGAACTGGTTCTTGCGTAGGTCGACGAAGCGGTCGAGCCCGGCCTGCAGCGGCGTGTAGTCCGGGGTGAACTCCCGGGTCCAGCTGCCGAAGCTCTTCTCGAGGCGGAGCGAATTGAGCGCGCGGCCGCCGAAGTGGCGCAGGCCGAGATCCTCGCCGGCCTCCAGCAGCGCCTCGTAGAGCGCGAGCTGGAAGTCGGGCCGCACCCAGATCTCGTAGCCGAGATCTCCGGTGAAGGTGATGCGGCCGACCATGGCCGGCACCATGCCCAGCTCCATCCGGCGGAACGACAGGAAGGGGAAGGCCTCGTTGGAGAGGTCGTCGTGGGTCAGGCGCGTGAGCAGCTCGCGCGACCGCGGCCCGGCAATCGAGAAGCCGGTCAGCTCGCTGGCGACGCAGCGCAGGGTCACGCTGCCGTCCTCCGGCAGGTGGGCGTCGAACCAGCGCAGGTGGTAGGTCTCGGCGATGCCCGAGCCGAGGATCAGGAAATCCTCGGGGCCGGCCTTGGCGATGGTGAAGTCGCCGATCAGGTGGCCGTTGGGGTTGAGCATGGGCGTCAGCACCATGCGGCCCTCGCGCGGCATGCGGTTGGCCATCATGCCGGAGAGCCAGACCTCGGCGCCCGGCCCGGTCACCCGGTACTTGCCGAAGCTGGAGGTCTCGATGATGCCGACCCCTTCGCGCACGGCGCGGCACTCCTCGGCGACCGGCCCGAAGGCGTTGGACCGGCGGAAGGTCGGCTCCTCGTAGGGCTCCATGCCCTCGGGTGCGAACCAGAGCGCCGTCTCCAGCCCGTAGGCCGCGCCGAACACGGCGCCCTTCTCCTTGAGGCGGGAATAGACCGGCGTGGTGCGCAGCGGCCGCCCGGCCGGCAGCTCCTCGTTGGGATAGGAGATGCGGAATCGGCGCGAGTAGTTCTCGCGCACCTTGGCGTTGGTGTAGGCCATCGTCGCCCAGTCGCCGTAGCGCGCCACGTCCATCGCCCAGACGTCCATGCCCGGGTCGCCGTCGACCATCCAGTTGGCCAGCGACAGGCCGACGCCGCCGCCCTGGCTGAACCCGGCCATGACCGCGCAGGCCGACCAGTAGTTCTTGAGCCCCCGGACCGGGCCGACCAGGGGGTTGCCGTCGGGCGCGAAGGTGAAGGGCCCGTTGATCATCTGCTTGATGCCGGCGCGCTCGAGCGGCGGGAAGTGGCTGAAGCCGACCTCGAGGCTGGCGGCGATGCGGTCGATGTCCGGCGGCAGCAGCTCGTGGCCGAAGTCCCAGGGCGTCTCGCGCTCGGCCCAGGGCACGCCGTCGCGCTCGTAGGTGCCCATGAGCGCGCCCTTGCCCTCCTGGCGCAGGTAGATCTCGCCCTCGAAGTCGATCGCCTTGATCATCTCCTTGCCGTGCTCGGCGACCTCGGGCACCTCCTCGGTCACGATGTAGTGGTGCTCCATGGCCAGGAGCGGTAGCTCCAG
>JASJEC010000119.1 GCA_030064845.1 Kiloniellales bacterium | reverse complement strand
CGGGGGCGTTCTGGCCGGCGTGCTGTTGGGGGCGGCGTTTTTTCAGTCCTTCGGCGTCTATGCCCGCGGTAAATCGATCGCCGCGGCCTCGGGTCTCGTACGGGTGCTGTGCGCCTGGACCTGCGTGTTCGCCGCGCTGCTGGCGACGGCTTTCTCGCTAAAGGTGTCGGCAGAGTTCTCGCGGGTTTGGGCCTTCTGTTGGTTTGCCGGCACCGCCAGCCTGCTCGTGCTCGCCCGGCTCGTCTTCTACGCGGCCATCCGCCCCGGTGGCTACGGCAGGTTCCTGGCCGAGCGCACGGTGGTTTGGGGCGCGGGAGAACAGGGCGAAAGGCTGGTCGAGCATCTGGCCGCGGACGGCGGGGTCGAGCTGATCGGTTTCGTGGATGATCGCGGATCGAGGGTCCGCCAGGGCTTGGGGGACAGCCTTCTCGGCGACACCGAAGAGCTCATCGCGATGGTTCGCCGCGGCGAGGTAGACCAGATACTGGTCGCCCTGCCCTGGACGGCCGAGAAGCGCCTGGCCGAGATTCTCGTTCGCCTAAGCGTCTTGCCCGTGCCGGTGCATCTGGCGCCGGACTTGGCCGGTTTGACGCTGGGAGCGCGAAAGGTCGCGCGTCTCGCCAACCTTCCCATGATTACGGCGCAAGAACGGCCAATCTCGGGCTGGTCTCACATCGTCAAGGATATCGAGGACCGGGTGCTCGCCGCCTTGCTGCTTGTCTTCCTGGCGCCGCTCTTTGCGCTCATCGCAGTGGCCATCAAGTTCGACTCTCCGGGCCCGGTGTTGTTCCGGCAGCCGAGGCGCGGTTTCAACGACCAGCTCATCGAGGTCTTCAAGTTCCGCACGATGCACCACCACTTGGCGGATCAGCACTGCAACCGGCAGACCTCGGCGAACGACGCTCGGATCACCCGCCTGGGGCGATTTCTCCGGCGCTCGAGTCTCGACGAACTGCCCCAGCTGTTCAATGTCCTGCTTGGAGGAATGTCGCTGGTCGGGCCGCGGCCTCACGCCTTGGGCACCTCCGTGAAGGGCCTGCCCCTGGAACATTTGGTGGACCGCTATGCCCGCCGGCACAAGGTCAAGCCCGGCATCACCGGCTGGGCCCAGGTCAACGGCTGGCGCGGCGAGCTCGACACGGAAGAGAAGATCCAGCGGCGCGTGGAGCACGATCTCTACTACATCGAGAACTGGTCGATCTGGCTCGACTTCTGGATCCTCGCCAAGACTTTCCTTCTAGTATTCAGGGACAGGAACGCCTACTGACGGGCAGGGCAGCGCGGCAAACTGCGCGCCGCCGTCGTTGTATGGCTTGAAAATCAGGTAGTTCGGTGTCATTGTATTAACTATTGAGACGAATAGAACGCCTTTGTGAGGCGTTATTTCTCCAGGGAAGGGGTTCAGGGATTATGGCTAGCAGGAAACTCGTTGCACTCGCGGCGGCAATGGCGTTGGGACTGGTCCCGGCGGTCGGCCTCGCCGATGACGGCAAGGCGCCGGCTGACGACCTGAGCCGCACGGGCGTTGGCGGCTCCGCCAGCAGCGTCGCTCAGGCGGAAGACGACGCCGACGAGGGCATCATCACAGGCGCAGTGCTCGGCGGCGTCGCGGTCGCCGGTGTGGCCGCGGGCATCGCTTTCGCTGTCGCGGGCAGCGGTGGCAGCGACGACGACAGCGGCGGTCCTGGTTCGCCCACCAGCACCAGCACCAGCACGGCGACGGCTACGGGGTTCTAGCGCCGGAACCTAGTCTTCGGGCCATCGGGTCCAAAGGGCATTGATGTTAGACCTGCGACGGCGGGACGGCTATGGCTGTACCGCCGTCAGACTATTGCGGGCTTGAGAATTTCGAGCTCGATCGCCGGGATTTCCGGGTGGGCGTGTTGAAGGCTCTTCCAGACCAGCCCGTTTGACGGACTGACCCAGTAAAGGTTGGTGAACTTCCAGTCCATGTCCCGCGCCCTGCAGCTCTCCCGGTAAGCGATGGTCTCGAAGCTCAGTTCCGAGATCTCGATGGTCTCGGGGCCGAGCTCCTCTACCGTTGCATCTATGATCACGCCGTAGCGGTTCGGCGGAGCGAGATCGACCTCCCGCTTGTACGGCGGAACCGCCTCGCGGCTGCGTCCCATGGTGGTCAGGGGCTCGTCGCCGAGCAGCCGTGTGCGCTTCAGGTTGAACGGCAATCCGGCGGTGCGCACCAGGCGTCCGTGCCGCGTCACCATCACGGAACGGTCGGCGGCGAACCAGTGCAGGTTGAATCCGTCGGCGCGTCCAAGAACGATCAGCGCGCGCGGTCCGTCTCCGACCTTGGCGGACATGGTGGCGTATGGTATCTTATTGATGCGATTGCGAGTTATGGGGGTTTCATCGCCACCAGAGAAGGCGGTGGAAACACTACTAAAGGCTTTTTCCATAGGGCCGCTACAATTTGAGGTGGCTAGTATGACAAGACTTTTCAGCACGGCGCGGCGGGCCAAGGCCGCAGTGCGCGCTTCCCTGGGCTCTTTGCGCCCTTTTGCCGTCTTGCTTGCACTGGGCATGGGTCTAGCCGGTGCCGCGTCGCTCTCGGCACCGGGCGTGTCGCATGCCCAGATAGGCAACCTCGATCCGTCGCAACTGCAGAATGTCGATCCTTCACTGCTCAGGCAGTTCCGGGAGAGACAATCCGGCCCGGGTCGGACAAGTCAAGACGTAACGTCGCCCGTCGATAGCGTCCGGACGCCCCGCCCCGCGGCTCCGGGCGAGGCCGGCCTTCCCGTGAAGCCGCCGACGGAAAAGCCCTCGCCCTTGGAGCTGGACTACGCGGAGCGTCTGGCGCTGCTCGCACCGGATTACGATCCGGAGAAAACCGGCGAGGGGGCGCCCACAGGGCCCGTGCCGCTTCGGCAGTTCGGCTACCGGATGCTCGACAACTTGAGCGTGGCCGGCGACATGGTGAGCACCGGCGCGATCAACGACAGCTATCGCCTCGGCGTCGGCGACGAACTGGTCATCACCTTCCGGGGACAGAAGAACGAGTCTTTTCGGACCGCCGTGGACCGCGAGGGTCAGGTCGTCCTTCCCGAGCTGCCGCCGATCCAGGCCGCCGGGCGCGAGGTGGCCCACTTCCGGGCGGTGCTGGAGCAGGTGACCGCGGCGACCTTCCTGCAGACCGAGGTCTTCGTTTCGGTCGGCAACGTGCGCAACTTCCCGATCGTGGTGCTGGGCCAGGTCAACAGGCCGGGCGTGCACCGGGTCACCGGCGTCGCGTCCGTGCTCGACGCCATCGTGGCCGCCGGCGGCGTCCAGAAGACCGGCTCCCTGCGCAATATTCGGCTGATCCGGGGCAACCAGTACGTCACGGTCGACCTCTACGAGCTCCTGCTGACCGGCCTGCTGACGGAAGACCTGGCGCTGATGGAAGGCGACCGGGTCTTTGTGCCGCCGATCGGCCCGACCTTCGCGGTGGCCGGCGACGTTCAGCGGCCCGGCATCTACGAGCTGCCGGCGCCCGACGCTTACCTGACGGCGGGCTACGCGATCGGTCTTGCCGGTGGCACGCTGCGGCCCGAGGGCTACCGCTTCCTGCTGATCTCCACCGAGCTTCGGGGCGGCGACCAGATCGCCGAGATCGCCGATATCGGGGGCGTGCCGGTCAAGAGCAGCGACGTCATCCTGGTCAACAAGACCGGCTATTCCTGGGACGGCGCCTTTTATCTCGACGGCAACGTGTCGGTTCCCGGGCCCCGCTCGCTGCGCTTCGATCACACCGTCGGCAGCGTCATCAACGCGCCCGACACCCTGCTGGAAGATCCCTACCTGCTGTTCGCCGTGATCGAGTCGACCGACACCGCGACCCGGGCCCGGCTGTTCCAGGCGGTCGACCTGGGGCGCATCGTCAAGGGCCAGAGCGACGTGCCGCTCAGGACCGACGACCGCCTGCTGGTCTTCTCGGCGGACGATATCCGGTTCCTCTCCTCGCCGCGGATCCAGGCGATCCTGCGCGGCGATACCTTCGTGCCCCCGGCCGGCACCCCGCGACCGGAGGCCTGTCGCAGCCTCGACGCGCTGGCCTCGGTCGTCTCGCGCAGCCGCTCCGAGCGCTTCGCCAAGGCGCGGCTCGCCCTGAACCCGGACCGCAGACAGATCGTGCCGCCCGCCGTGGACTGTCCGCAGATCTTCGAGCGCTACCCGAAGCTCCTGGCCTTCGTGCTCGACTACGTGGTGTCGATCGGCGGAGAGATCCGCCTGCCCGGAATCTATCCGATCGCCGCCGGCACCAGCCTCGGCGCCCTGGTGCCGATCCTGGGCGGCTTGAGCGCCGAAGCCGATCTCGGCCAGATCGAATTGACGCGCTTCAGGGACGCGGACCCTCAGAGCGAGCCGGTCTTCAGCCGCCAGACGATCGATGCCAGGCAGAACAGTTTGGTGTCGGTCGCGCTGGTGCCCGGCGACATCGTCCGCTTCAGTCCAAAGTTCTCCGAGCGGGACGTCGGCAGCGTGCTTCTGGCCGGCGAGTTCAAGCGCCCCGGGGTCTATCAGATCCGCAAGGGCGAGCGCATGTCGGAGCTGATCGCCCGCGCCGGCGGGATCACCGAGCAGGCCTATCCCCTGGGCGCGGTCTTCACGCGGGAACGCGCGAGAAAGCGCGAGGCAGAAGGCTTCCAGCGGGCCGCCCTCGACCTCGAGTCGGGTCTCGCCGAGGCGCTCGCGAGCGGCGCCCTGACCTCCGACGAGGCGGCCGATCCCCAGGCAGTCGTCCTGGCCGTGCAGGGCCTGGCGGAACGGTTGCGGAACGCACAGGCGGTCGGGCGGGTGGTGGTCGAGGCCGACCCCACGGTCCTCGACGTCAGGCGGGAGCTGGACACGATCCTGGAGCCGGGGGACCGGCTGATCATGCCCAAGCGCCCCAACAGCGTGACGGTCAGCGGCGAAGTGCTGAACGCCGGCACGATTCAGTTCATTTCCGGCAAGACGGTCGATCAGTACATCGAGAACGCCGGCGGCATCTCGCGGGTCGCCGACGACGGCCGGATCTTTGTCATTCTGCCCAACGGCGAGGCGCAGACGGTATCGGTCGTCTCCTTCGAGTTCGAGCCGGTCCGGGTTCCGCCGGGCAGCACGATCGTCGTGCCCAGGGACCCCAAGCCTTTCGATTTGCTGGCCTTCTCGGTCAGCCTCTCAGAAATTCTCAGTAGATTGGCCATAACAGCAGCGTCGTTGGCAGTGATTCAAAGCTGATATCGTCGACCGGGGGGTGGCGAAAATGGGGCGGGCCAGAGCCGGGGTGGGAACCCGACTCGTCTGTGTCTTGTGGTTCTGCGCGGCGCTTCTCTTGCTGCCGGCGGGGTCCCGGGGTGCCGAGTGGAAACGCGAAGACTGGCCGTCGGTCAACGACTTCGGCTCCACCGGCTTGCTCCAGATGCCCAATGCCCGGTTCCACGAGGACGGCACGCTCAATCTCGGTGTCTCCTACGTCAATCCCTATACGAGGGGCTTCCTCACTCTGCAGGGGTTGCCCTGGCTCGAGGGCACCTTCCGCTATACCGACATCTCCAACCGTCTCTACGGCCCCGAGAGCTTCAGTGGCGAGCAGAGCTTCAAGGACCGCAGCGTCGACCTAAAATGGCGGATCGCCGAGGAGTCGCACTTCTTCCCGGAGATGGCGGTCCAATTCCGCGACATCGGCGGCACCTCGCTTTTCGGCAGCGAGTTCATCGTCGCCAGCAAGCGTTACTACAACTGGGATTTCACCTTCGGTTTGGCCTGGGGCAACGCGGGCAGCCGGGGCAACTTGCCGAACCCCTACTGCGAGCTGATCAGCAGTTTCTGCGACCGTGATGAGGGC
>JASJEC010000118.1 GCA_030064845.1 Kiloniellales bacterium | reverse complement strand
CTTTCGGCCCTGCCGCTCGCCTTCGAGCCGGGCAGGCGCTGGAACTACGGCGTCTCGACCGACGTGATCGGCCGGGTGGTCGAGGTCATCTCGGGCCGGCCGCTCGACCGCTTCCTGGCCGAGCGGATCTTCGAGCCCCTGGGGATGACGGACACGGGCTTCGACGTGCCCGACGACAAGCTCGGGCGGCTCGCGTCCTGCTACGACAAGACCGGCAAGGAACTCATGAACCTGGCCGATCCCGCCGGTGACAGCGCGTTCCGCGCCGGCCGGGTCACCCTCTTCTCGGGCGGCGGCGGGCTGGTCTCGACCGCCGACGACTACCTGCGCTTCGCCGAGATGCTGCGCGGCCGGGGCGCGCTCGGCAAGGTGCGGCTGCTGGCGCCCAAGACGGTCGAGCTTATGACCCGCAACGCCCTGCCCGGCGACCTGGCGTCCATGGGCCAGGCGGTCTTCGCCGAGGTCTCCTTCGACGGCATCGGCTTCGGCCTCGGCGTCGCCGTCACGGTCGACCCGGCCATCGCCAAGTCGGCGAGCTCGGGCGGCGACTTCGGCTGGGGCGGCCTGGCCTCGACCATGTTCTGGGTCGACCCCGAGGCCGAGCTGAGCGCGATCTTCCTGACCCAGCTGATGCCGTCGTCGGCCTACCCCAGCCGCAAGGAGATGCGCGCGCTCACCTACTCGTCGCTGACCGATCCTTGAGCGGCTGACGCCTCGCGCGACCGGCGCGGCGCAAACGGAAAAAACAAAAGGGTTTCACCACAGAGACACAGAGAGCACAGAGGAAAAACCAAAGGTTTGTTCTGGCGCGCTACGCGCGCAACCAGCTCTTTTTGGTTTCTCTGTGATCTCTGTGTCTCTGTGGTGATTCTCTTTTTTGTTCAGGATCGGGTGGTCCCCGCGCTCGACGTCACTCGACCTCCGGCTTGCTGGTCCTGAGCCGCTTGACCGCGCCGCGGCGGGCCTTGGCGTCGAGGCGGCGGCGCTTCACCGCGCGGCTCGGGCGGGTCGCCCGGCGCGGCGTCGGCGGCTCGGCCGCGCGCTTCAGGAGCGCGACCAGGCGGTCCAGCGCGTCCTCGCGGTTGCGTTCCTGGCTGCGGAAGCGGCGCGCCGTGATCACCAGGATCCCCTCCTTGGTCAGGCGGCTGCCGGCCAGGCGCAGGGCCCGGGCGCGCAGGTCGTCGGGCAGCGAGGGCGAGTTCTTGAGGTCGAAGCGCAGCTGCACCGCCGTCTCGACCTTGTTGACGTTCTGGCCGCCCGGCCCGCCGGCGCGCAGGAAGTGCTCCTCGATCTCGCGCGGGTCGAGGGCGACCGTGTCGGTGATGGCGATCATGGCGGCGGTGCCCGCTTCTGTTCGCGTTTCAGCGCCTGGATTGTCTCCTCCAGGGCACTAAGGAAACGCGAACGGTCCTGCTTGGTGAAGTTCGGTACGTACCCCTTGATCTCGCCGGTCTCGCGCAGGTGGGCTTTGAGGTCGCGCATGGCGAGCGCCATGCCGATGGAGTCCGGCGTGAAGGGCTTGCCGGTCGGGCCCAGGGCCTTGGCGCCCTTTTCCAGGCAGCGTGCCGCCAGCGGGATGTCGGCGGTGACCGCGATGTCGCCCGGCCCGATGTGCTCGGCGATCCAGTCGTCGGCGGCGTCCGCGCCCTCGGCCACCACCACGCGGTTGACCAGCGGCCCGTCGCCGGCGCGCAGCCAGGTGTTGCCGACCAGGTGCACCCGGAGGCCGTGGCGCCCGGCCACTTTCAGCGCCTCCTGCTTGACCGGGCAGGCATCGCCGTCGACGTAGATCTCCATACGAACACCCAAGGTCTTGTCATCGCCGGGCTCGAGCGCGGGGCACTCGGGCTTCGCCCGCGATCCAGGTTCCTGCCCGCTTCAGGTAGCGGACTGGATCACCGGGTCAAGCCCGGTGATGACGGATGTGCGGGCAGACGGGGTGCCGAAGCCCTCTTACTTCGACAGGCTCAGCATGAGGGCTTTCGAAAGACCGGGTGTCTTTGCAGGATCACGCTTGCCACTCAACGCCCCTCGTCCGCGCGAAGCGCCGCGCTACGCGCCCTGTCGAAGGGCGATGGTAGCTTCACGACGCAGATCGGCGCAGCTGCATCTTCCGACCACGGCAAAGTGCGCGCCAGCACGGCAAACCGCTACTATACTCGCCCCATGGACCAGACCGAACTCCTGACGCTCTTCGCCTCGCCGTCGCGCCAGCGCTGCCAGGAGTACGCCCTGGTCCTGATGGCGGTCGGCATCCCCTGCCAGGTGGCGCCGAGGGAAGGGGACTTCGCCCTGCTGGTCCGGCCGCGCGACGCGCCCGACGCGCGCCGTCAGCTCAGCCTCTACGCCGCCGAGAACCCGCCCGAGGCGCCGCGCGCGGCCCGCGTCTATCCGGCGGCGGACGGCCTCAATGCCGCGAGCCTCTACGGCGTGACGATCCTGGCGCTCGACCTCGCCCAGCGCCACAAGGCCTTCGGGCTCGACTGGTGGGCGGCCGGCCATACCCAGGCCGGGCTGATTCGCGACGGCGCCTGGTGGCGCGCCTTCACGGCGATGGGGCTGCACGGCGACGCCCAGCATCTCCTGGGCAACCTCGCGCTCGGCCTGATTTTCTGCTACCTCGCCGGCCAGCGCCTGGGCTGGGGCCTGGCCTGGGCCGGGCTGGTGCTGGCCGGCGGCCTGGGCAACGGCCTCAACGCCGTGGTCCAGCCGGCGGCGCACAGCTCGGTCGGCGCCTCGACCGCGGTCTTCGGCACGCTCGGGATTCTGGCCGCGGCGGCCTGGGCCGAGCGCGGCCAGCCCAGCCGCCGCCGGCGCTTCGACCGCTGGGCGCCGCTCGGCGCCGGGATCGCTCTGCTCGCCTTCCTCGGCATGGAGGGCCCGCGCACCGACATCTTCGCCCACGTCACCGGCTTTCTCGCCGGCTGCCTCTTCGGCCTCCTGTTTTACGCCCTGGAGCAGAGGGTCCAGGTGGAAGCGCGCCACCAGATGGCGGCCGGCGCGGGCGCGACGGCGCTCTTCGTCCTGGCGTGGGTCTGGGCGTTCTAGCGGGTGTTTTCCTGGAAGCGACGAAAGGGAGGAGAGGTGTCATGGCCTACGTCGATGCCTTCGCGGCCGCGGTGCCGAACGACAAGCGTGAGGCCTTTCGGGCGCACGCCGACGGCTTCGCCGCCGTCTTCAAGGAATACGGCGCGCTCCAGGTGGTCGACTGCTGGGGCGACGAGGTGCCGGACGGCGAGGTGACCTCGTTCCCGCTCGCCGTCAAGTGTCAGCCGGGCGAGACCGTGGTCTTCGGCTGGATGACCTGGCCCTCGAAAGAGGCGCGCGACCAGGGCATGGCCAAGGCCATGGCCGACCCGCGCATGAACCACGAGCAGAACCCCATGCCGTTCGACGGCAAGCGCCTGATCCACGGTGGCTTCGAGATGATCGTCGAGCGGTAAGGCTGCAGCGGTAGGCCTCTCGACTTTGGGCGATAGGCGAAGAGGTTCACTTGTCCTTATCGGGCTTGCCCTTTGCGTCGCCCTTGTCGGCCTTGTCCGCGGCCTGGTTCGAAATCTGCTCCATGATGTTGGGCACCATGCGCTCGCTGAAGCCCGCGGCCGCGCAGAGCACGAAGATCGCGTATTCGTTCAGGCCCGTTGCTCCGGTCCCAACGGCCAAGCCGGCAAAGACCTCGGACTTGAGAATGAGATAGAGCAGGATCGCGCCAAGCGTTCCAACGGCGATTCGCAGAAGGCCGGTCAGATAGTTGTAGCGTTTGCTGGCATAGGGGTCGACTTCCAGGGTCGCGATGCCCATCGCGACCGAGAGAAAGGCGCCCAAACTGCCCATGGCCGCAACCTGAAAGACCAGGTTCGAGGCCGTGGCCGATGCCGTCGTCTGGGACGGGTAGATGAGCCACGCCAAGTTCACGATCAAGGTGACGAGGCCACAGGCCGCGATGTACTCGGTCCTGGCCGCCATCTGCCAGGACTTGCTGGCCCGCTCCTCGACGTGCTTCAGAGTCTCTTCAGCCTCCTTCTTCTTGCCTTCCAGGGTAAGCGCCACGGCCCGCGCAATCTCTCGATTGAAGAAGGCCTCCGAATTCTCGATGAACCTGACGTTCAGGAGGCCATTCAGCTTCGAAAGCCTGGGCCCGATATCCATGTAGAGCTTGCGCTGCTTGAGTGCTGTTTTCCTGTCGTCCGAGAAGTGCGGGCTGATGCCGCGTTCGGTGCGATAGATCCGGTAGTCGCGGACCGCCCAATAGACGTCGAGAATCTTCAAACCGCGTTTGTCGAGATTACCCTTCCGGATCGCTGCCATGGGCACGTCGTTGCCTTCCGCCGCGACCCGGTCTTCCTCGGCTGGTGCGGGGGCGTGCTCGGGCGCCTTACCGCCATCAGGCGTCAGCATTTCGCGCAGCTCGGCGAAGGGGGGAAGCGTGCCGAAATCCTTATGCTGCACGGACTGTGCGCCGTTCCCCGCGGTCGCGGTCTCCACCCGGAAGGTCGGCGGCTGCCGGCCCGTCGCGCCCGGCACGTCGGAGTCCGGCGATCTGACCGCCAGCCACCTTTTCCAAGCCCACGTCAGGAAGTCTTCCAGCGGCTTCGTCGCCAGACCGGCTGCAACGCCTTGGGCCACGGGCAGGATCAGTTCGAGCCCCGTTTCGTGCTCGACCGCGGCCAGCTCCGTCTTGCCCTTGCTCAAGACATGGGTGTGTGCGTCCCGGACCGACTTGATCGACCAGCCGCTCGGCAGCTTCTGGAACAGGGCTTTGTAGTCCGCCTCGGTGGCATCGGACAGCGGCTGTCCTTTGCCGTCGAGGGCAACGAACTTGATCCGCCGGTCTCCGCCTTGCTCTATCGCTTGAAGATCCATGGCTTGGCCCCTTTCTCGAAGGGGACGGCGCCGTCGTCATTCGGCAGCCGCCGAATTATCCGAACGTCAAGAATGGCCCGGTAAACCGACAAGCGCTGTGGGAATTGCCACAAAAGGGCTGGCCTTGCTTGACGCGATTGCCGGTTGCGTCGGCGGGCCGGAGCGAACATCTTGGGCCGTTCCGACGCCATACCAGGAAGACGCCATGGCCATCGTTGAGTTCGACGAGCGCGCCGCGCTTCGCGAGGATCGCTGGGTCTCGTTCTGCGCCCAGCACGCCGAAGCCTACGCCGGCGCCGAGCCCTTTCCCCACATCGTGATCGACGGTCTGCTGCCGGAGACGCGCATCGACGAGATCCGCGCCGAGTTCCCGGCGCTCGACGCCATGGAGGTCAAGACCAACCGGAAGGGGACCACGGGCGTCAAGGGCTCGCTGGCCGACGAGGGGCGCTGGGGGCCGGTCACGCGCGACACCATTGGCTGGCTCAACTCCGCCGCCTTCCTGCGCGGCCTGGTCGCGCTGACCGGGATCGAGGGCCTGGCGAGCGATCCCTATTTCGAGGGCGGCGGCCTGCACCAGATCGGCGACGGCGGCTTCCTCAAGATCCACGCCGACTTCAACATCCACAAGGTCACGGGGATGGAGCGGCGGATCAACCTGCTGCTCTACCTCAACCGCGACTGGCCCGAGGACTTCGGCGGCCACCTGGAGCTCTGGGACGAGGCCATGGCGCAGCGGGTGCAGCGCATCGCGCCGCTGGCCAACCGCTGCGTCATCTTCTCGACCACCGACACCTCCTACCACGGCCACCCGGACCCGCTGACCTGCGGCCCCGACCAGACCCGCAAGTCCATCGCGCTCTACTACTACACGGCCCCCAAGGCCCAGAAAGAGTTCCACTCCACCCTCTACCAGACCCGCCCGGGCGAGGACTTCAAGAAGAAGAAGCGGCGCTGGGGGCTGTTGCGCGGGTGACGCGGTAGCCGGGGGCGGCGCTCAGGCCGTGTCGATCTCGATCGGGTGGCCGGCGCCCCAGTGGTAGCCGAAGAGATCGGTGAACCAGAAGTCCCGCATGCCATAGAACTGGTCCCGAAGTTCCGCGCGGATCGTGACCTTGTCCCGGACGAGATCGTAGAAGGCGTCGGCGTCCTCGACCCGGAGGAAGAAGTCCTGAGAGGGTTTGGGCTCGTTGTCGCCGCCGACGCTCAGCATCAGGTCGACGCCGCCGTTCTCCAGCCGGGCCCAGTTGATGTTGCCCTCGCCGTAGTGGAACTCGTCGGTCCCGGCCAGCGCGAATCCGATCGAGGTGTAGAACTCGATCGCACGACGGATATCGGGCACCTTGAGCATGACGGTGAGGGCTTGGAAAGTCGGCATCTCAGAGCCATCGATACCCGCTTTCAATCGACCTAAGCCGCCGCCGCTTCCCTTCGCTCCCGGATCAGTCCGATGACCTCGTGCGCGGCCGTGGGGATGTTGGTGCCGGGGCCGTAGATCGCGCTGACGCCCTTGCCGAGCAGGAACTCGTAGTCCTGGGGCGGAATGACGCCGCCGCAGATGACGATGACGTCTTCCGCGCCTTCCGCGCGCAGGGCCTCGATCAGGGCCGGGACCAGGGTCTTGTGGCCGGCGGCCTGGCTCGAGACGCCGATCACGTGGACATCGTTGTCGAGCGCCTCGCGGGCCGCTTCCTCCGGCGTCTGGAACAGGGCGCCGACGTCGACGTCGAAGCCGATGTCGGCGAAGGCGGTGGCGATCACCTTGGCGCCGCGGTCGTGGCCGTCCTGGCCCAGCTTGCAGACCAGCATGCGCGGCCGGCGGCCGCTCTCGGTCTCGAAGGCGGCGACCTCGTCGCGGATCTTCCGGAAGCCCTCGTCGTCCTCGTAGGCCGCGCCGTAGACCCCGGAGACCGAGCGGATCACCGCCCGGTGGCGGGTGAAGACCCGTTCCAGGGCGTCGGAGATCTCGCCGACGCTGGCCCGCGCCCGGGTCGCCCGGACCGCGAGGTCGAGCAGGTTGCCCGCGCCGCTCTCGGCCGCCTTGGACAGGGCGTCGAGCGCCGCCGTGCAGGCGGCCTCGTCGCGGCTCTTGCGAGTTTTCTGCAGGCGCGCGACCTGGGCCTCGCGCACCTTGGCGTTGTCGATCTCGAGGATGTCGGGCAGGGCCTCGCCCTCGACCTGATACTTGTTGACGCCGACGATGACCTCCTCGCCCTGGTCGATGCGGGCCTGGCGGCGCGCCGCCGACTCCTCGATCTTGAGCTTGGGCAGGCCCGATTCGACCGCCTTGGTCATGCCGCCCAGCCCCTCGACCTCGGCGATCAGCTTGCGCGCCTCGGCCGCCATGGAGGCGGTCAGGTGCTCGACGTAGTAGCTGCCCGCGAGCGGGTCGGCGACCCGGGTCACGCCGGTCTCGTGCTGCAGGATGAGCTGGGTGTTGCGGGCGATGCGCGCCGCGGTGCGGCTGGGCAGCGCGATCGCCTCGTCGAAGGCGTTGGTGTGGAGCGACTGGGTGCCGCCGAGGACCGCCGCCATGGCCTCGAAGGCGGTGCGCACCACGTTGTTCATGGGGTCCTGCTCGGTCAGGCTGACGCCCGAGGTCTGGCAATGGGTCCGGAGCGCCAGGCTCATGGGTTTCTTCGGATCGAACGGCTTTATCATCTCGGCCCAGAGCAGGCGCGCGGCGCGCAGCTTGGCGACCTCCATGAAGAAGTTCATGCCGATGCAGAAGAAGAACGAGAGGCGCGGCGCGAAGGCGTCGATTTCGAGGCCCTTGGAGAGCGCGGCGCGGACGTACTCCAGCCCGTCGGCCAGGGTGAAGGCGAGCTCCTGGACGCAGGTCGCCCCGGCCTCCTGCATGTGGTAGCCGGAGATCGAGATCGAGTTGAAGCGCGGCATGTTGTGGGCCGTGTACTCGATGATGTCGGCCACGATGCGCATCGAGGGCGTGGGCGGATAGATGTAGGTGTTGCGGACCATGAACTCCTTCAGGATGTCGTTCTGGATGGTCCCGGCCAGCTTCTCGGTCGGCAC
The DNA here is from genome assembly GCA_030064845.1 of Kiloniellales bacterium. Classification (NCBI taxonomy): domain Bacteria; kingdom Pseudomonadati; phylum Pseudomonadota; class Alphaproteobacteria; order Rhodospirillales; species Kiloniellales bacterium. The sequence continues at coordinate 126 of JASJEC010000118.1, read as the reverse complement.
GCCCTGCTCCTCGCCGGCCACGATGTAGCCGGCCAAGACGGGCAGGACCGCGCCGTTCATGGTCATGGAGACGGTCATCTCCTCGAGCGGGATGCCGTCGAACAGGATCTTCATGTCCTCGACCGA
>JASJEC010000117.1 GCA_030064845.1 Kiloniellales bacterium | reverse complement strand
GTCGAAGCGGCCGGGGCGCAGCAGGGCCGGGTCGAGCACGTCGGGCCGGTTGGTGGCGGCGATCAGGATCACGCCCTCGCTCGCCTCGAAGCCGTCCATCTCGACCAGCAGCTGGTTGAGGGTCTGCTCGCGCTCGTCGTGACCGCCGCCCAGGCCGGCGCCGCGGCTGCGGCCGACCGCGTCAATCTCGTCGATGAACACGATGCAGGGTGCGTTCTTCTTGGCCTGCTCGAACATGTCGCGCACGCGGCTCGCGCCGACGCCGACGAACATCTCGACGAAGTCGGAGCCGGAGATGGTGAAGAAGGGTACCTCGGCCTCGCCGGCGATGGAGCGCGCCAGCAGGGTCTTACCGGTTCCCGGAGGCCCCACCAGCAGAACGCCCTTGGGGATGCGGCCGCCAAGGCGCTGGAATTTCTGAGGATCGCGCAGGAAGTCGACGATCTCCTCCAGCTCCAGCTTTGCCTCGTCAATCCCGGCCACGTCCTGGAAGGTGACGCGCCGGCTGTCCGGGGTCATCAGCTTGGCCTTGCTCTTCGCGAAGCCCATCATGCCGCCCTGGCCGTTACCCTGCATGCGGCGCATGAAGTAGATCCAGACGCCGAGCAGCAGGATGATCGGCAGCAGAGAGGTCAGCAGCGAGCCAAGGAAGCTTGGCTCCTGCTGGGGCATGGCGGTGATCCGCACGCCCTTCTCGGTCAGTGGCGTAACCATGTCCGCGCCCTGGGGCGCGTAGGTCTGGAACCGCGACCCGTCGCTCAGCGTGCCCGCCACCTGTTGTTCCTGAATGGTCACCTCGGCAACGCCCCCGGCCTCTACCTCGGCGAGAAAATCGGAAAACGGCAGGTTGGCCACGGCCTCGCGGCTCGGCGGCTGCAGGCTGCTGAAGGCGAAGAGCAGCAGAAGCCCCGCTGCCAGCCAGAGCAGTACCTGTTGTTGCGTCTTCATCGTCTAGCGTCCTTTCTCCATCAGTCCCGCACCTCATACGAAACCGCGGGCGGCGTTAGTTTAGAAGTGTTCTAAGAAACCTCGTCTTCAAGGGTCCGAGGACGGAGGAATATGGCGGGATCCGGCGGAAAGCCGCCCGGCGGGCCGGCGCCGAGCCGCTCCGGGGATGTCCGGAGTGCCAGTTTTAGAATTATTCTAATTTTTTCCGTAATCCACTCTCCTGAAATGATCGTAGCAGTGCCGGATTTCAACCCACAAACGCTCCAGAGGAGATCTAATCCATGCTTACCGTCGGCGATAAGCTACCCGAATTCTCTGTTACAGGTGTTAAGCCGGGCGCCATGCAGCCCACCGACGAGGCTTTCGAGACGCTGACCCAGGACAGCTTCTCCGGGAAGTGGAAGGTCATCTACTTCTACCCGAAGGACTTCACCTTCGTTTGCCCGACCGAGATCGTCGAGTACGCCAGCCTGAAAGACGAGTTCGAGGACCGCGACTGCGTCTTGATGGGCGGCAGCACCGACAACGAGTTCTGTAAGCTGGCCTGGCGCCGCGACCACGGTGACCTCGCGCGGCTTAACCATTGGTCTTTCGCCGACATCACGGGATCGCTGGTCGACGCCCTGGGCGTGCGATCCGACGAGGGCGTCGCGCTCCGCGCCACCTTCATCGTGGACCCGCACAACGTCATCCAGCACGTGACGGTTAACAACCTCAACGTGGGCCGCAGCCCGGCCGAGACCCTGCGAATCCTCGACGGCCTCCAGACCGACGAGCTCTGCCCCTGCAACCGGCCCGTCAGCGGCGAGACCCTCAAGGCCGCCTGATCTCCCGATCGCGACCGCGGACCGGAGCGCTTTCGGGCGCCCGGTCCCGCGCGCCGTTTCATTCCCCTGCCCGAGGAGGACTTAACCATGTCCGTCGAGACCCTGCGCAACGCTCTGCCCGAGTACGCAAAGGACCTGAAACTGAACCTGTCCAGCCTGCTGCGCGAGACCACGCTGACCGAGCAGCAGCTTTGGGGCACGCTCCTGGCGTCCGCCATGGCGTCCCGGAACGGCCCGACGCTGGCCGCGATCGAGACCGACGCCGCTCAGCATCTCTCGCCCGAGGCCGCGAAGGCGGCCAAGGCGGCCGCGGCGATCATGTCGATGAACAACGTCTACTACCGCTTCCTCCACATCGCCAAGGAGGAGGCCTACCAGTCCATGCCGGCGCGGCTCAGGATGAACGTCATCGCCAACCCCGGCGTCGAGAAGACCGACTTCGAGCTCTGGTCGCTAGCCGTCTCGGCGATCAACGGCTGCGGCCTCTGTGTCGACTCCCACGAGCACGAGCTGCGCAAGGGCGGCCTCAGCCGGGAAGCGATCCAGGCCGCCGTCCGGATCGCCTCGGTCGTCCACGCCGTCGCGGTGGTCATCGAAACCGAAGGCTCAGCTTCCGAGGCGCGGCAGGAGGCCGCGTAACAGCATCGCTCGCCAGAGCGCGCTGGAAAGCATTCAAGGTGATGAAGCGCGGCTCGGGTCGTTTCGGCCCGGGCCGCTTCCCGTTCAGGGGGCGAGCCACGTGGCCGAGAGCTGCCCGTCGTTCCGGTCGAACCGCGCGCGCCGATGGCCTCGGGCCGCGAGATAGAGCCATTCCAGCCGGACGGCCGCGACCGCGACCACGGCGAAGTTCTCGCGGCCCCGCTCGTCCTGTGCAGCGCCGCCGGGGGGCGCCGGCGGCGGCGTGTCGAGGGCTTGGCCGGGCCCCGCTTCCGCCCGGTAGCAGGCCCGGCTGTGCGGCTTCATGGCGGCCCAGATCTCCAACGCGGGCCCGCCGGTCAGGAGCCGTGCCCGCCCGTCGATCCTGACCTGGACCTTGCGGCCGGAGTCGTAGAAGTGGAGGGCGACCCGCGGGTCGGCCTCCAGCTCGGCGAACTTCGCCGAGCGGACGTCGGTGTGGAAGCGCAGGGTCCATTCCGCCGGCACCGCGCCCCGGAGCACGACCGTGCGCAAGGCGGGCGAGCCGTCGGGCCGGGTCGTGGCCACCGTAGGCGTGTGGAAAGGCGACCGCCGGTCGGCGATCCCGCGCCCGATCAGGCGCCAGGCCTCGGCGAGCGAGCCCTCCAGGTCGTCGTAGAAGGCGGGAGGGCCGGGGTGGTGGGCAGCAGTTTTCAGCATCGCGGTGCGCCGTGGTTTACCTGATTTGTTACGCCGACCGCCGGGATCGGTTCACCGGCCGCCGCTGATCCGGCAGACAGCCGAGGTCGTATGAAGAGATGGACACGCACAGGGGGATAACATGCTCTCAATCTACCGCGCGATCATGGATTCGGATGTCAATCCGCTGCGCAATCTGCAGCCGGCCCGGCGTTTCCAGGTCATGGTGCTTCTGAGCATCATGTGGACCACGATCTTCTGCGCTGCCACGGGCACGTGGCTCTGGTTCGGCGAGCTCCTGGCGGTGCACCTCCTCATCGCCCTTGGCTTCTTGGTTACCGGTATCACCTTCTACCGGGCTCAAGGTGTCCGCACCTACCGCGACCATCCCCTGCAGGACGGCACGGCGCGCTACGACGACGTCTGGGGCGGCTGAGTCTGCAACCTCAGGGCGTCCGACGTAAGGCATGGCCATTATTGGCGCTTCAGATGACGTGGTCTTGTAGAGAGGAAGAGGCTTACTTTCCTCATAGTCCTTGTTATATGGTCCAAATCCTAACTCCCGCGTCATAGGCAAGAGCAAGGCTGCCGGGCCGTAATCGCTGCGGCCGGTCAGGCTAGCCCGAGAGTGCATGGCAGAAAGACGTAAAGCCGAGAGGTCTTGCGCCGAGGCGACTTCGGTCAGGCTAAGCCCTGCCGGTGCGTCTCATGGACCCGATGCTCCCAAAGCCCATCGGAGAACGGCGGATGAGACTCCGCAGGCAAGCGAGGAACGCTACAAGCTGGCGTTGAGCGGATCCGGTGACGGTTTATGGGATTGGGATCTGGTTTCAGGCCGGGTCTACTTCTCGCCGCGACTTCTCGAGATCTGCGGGTTCGCATCGGACCTGGCGTTCATACCGGAGGGTCGGGTCATCGATTGCATCCATGCCGATGACCGCGAGCGATACAAGGAGGCCCTGCGCGCGCATCTCCGCGGCGATAAGGCGCGTTTCGAGTGCGAGATGCGTGTCATCGGTCGCGACCGCAGGGTGCGTTGGGTTCTGGACCGCGGGCGGGCTCTCCGCGACTCCCAAGGCAGAGCCATCCGGATGGCCGGCACGGTCATGGAATTCACGGAACGTCACGAGGCCGAGGTGGCTCTGCGGGAAGGTGAGCAGCGCTATCAACTCCTCAGTGACTACGCCTCCGACTGGATCTGGGAGATGGACGCCGAATTGCGCTTCTCCTTCTTCTCAGAGAGATTCGCGAAGATAACCGGTGTTGATCCTGCTTTGCTGATCGGCAAGCGGCGCTGGGAGATCACGGAGGAGGATACCGACGCCGAGCATTGGCGGCGCCACCGCGCCGACCTCGAGGCCCATAGGCCATTCCACGATTTTCGCTACAGCACCTCTCGCCCCTTCGGTCGTCTACGACACCAATCCTTGAACGGCAGACCGCTGTTCGACGAGCACGGCGTCTTCCGGGGCTATCGGGGCACGGCGAGGGACATAACCGACGAGGTCATGGCCCAGCAGGCCCTCGCCGAAAGCGAGCGACGCCTCGCCGACGCCGCCCACTTGGCGAAGCTCGGCTACCGGGTGTGGGATCTTGCAGCGGGTAAGGCGGTTCACGTCTCTGACGAGATGGTGCGGATTTACGGGTTGTCCTCTCTGGAAGAGGCCCTGGAAGCCTTCTCCTCGCGGGCGGCTGCCGCCGAGTGGATTCATCCCGACGATCTCGATCGCGTCGAGCGGGCCGAAGAGAAAGCCATAGAGACGGGCGAAGGCTACGGGCTGGAGTACCGGATGGTTTTGCGCGACGGCGAGGTCCGCCACCTGCATCTGATCGGTGAGGTACTCCGCGACGAGTCCGGGCGGGCACTGCAACTCAGAGCAACAATTCAGGACATCACCGACGAGGTAGCGGCAAAGGAAGCGCTACGAGAGAGCGAGTCGCGACTTGCCGATGCCACACGATTGGCCAAGGTCGGCTATCTCACCTGGGATGAGCAACAGGATCGCCCGATCCATGCCTCTGAGGAGTATTTTCGAGCACTGGGTCTCGCATCTGAGGCGGAGTTTCTGAAGCGCTTCAAATCGCGGAAGCAACTGCACGAAGCCTTGTTTCATCCAGAGGATATCGATCGCTGCAATGCCGAAATCAGGCAGGCGGTCGCGGAGGCCCGTAACACCGAACTGGAACACAGGATCGTGCGGCCGGATGGCGAGGTGCGGCATGTCCGCGCCATCGCCGAACGGGTCGCTGACGCGCAAGGCCGGACGCTACGCAGCCACGTGTCGATCCAGGACATCACCGACCTGAGACGCGCCGAAGCGGCCCTGAGGGAGAACGAAGCACGCTTTCGCGCCATCTTCGAGAACACGAGCGATATCATCGCGGTCATCAGTCCGGACGGCACGATGCTCATGCAGTCCCCGTCTGTGACAGAACTGCTCGGGTACCGTCCGGAAGAGAGAGTCGGCGAGTCAGCTACGAAGTACGTCCATGCTCAAGACCTGGACAAGGTCGCCCACGCGGTCGAGTGCCTCATCAAGAAGCCGGACGAACTGGTCTCGCTGCGGCTGCGCCTGCGGCACAAAGACCGCTCTTGGCGGATCTTCGACACCTTGGGGCGCAATGCGGTCGAGGTGCCCGGGATCGGCGGCCTCGTGTTCACCTCCCGCGACGTCACGGCGCAGGTCGAGCTGGAAGAGCACCTGCGCCAGGCGCAGAAGATGGAAGCCGTCGGCCAGCTTACCGGCGGCGTGGCGCACGATTTCAACAACATCCTGGGAATCGTGATGGGCAATCTGGAGATAGCCAAGGACCGGCTGGCGCCTGGCTCGGATCTAAGCCGCTACCTCGAGTCGGCCATCCAGGCGACGCAACGTGGTGCCACCCTGACCCAGCGCCTGCTGGCCTTTTCGCGAAAACAGCCGCTCAAGCCCGAGTCGGTCCACGTCGATCGCCTGACACAGAGCATGAGCGACATGCTGCGTCGTAGCCTGGGCGAGACCATCGAGATCGAGATAGCCGGCGACGCTGGTCTTTGGCCGTGCCGGGTCGATCCCGGCCAGCTCGAGAACGCATTGCTGAACCTGGCGATCAACGCCCGAGACGCCATGCCGGAAGGCGGCAAGCTGACTATCGAGGCTTCCAACACGCGGATTGGCGACGACTACACCTCGGCGCAGGACGAACTTGAGCCTGGGCAATATGTCCAAGTTGCGGTCACCGACAACGGTGTCGGCATTCCGGCAGACGTGATTGAGCGGGTCTTTGACCCCTTCTTCACGACCAAGGAGGTCGGTCGCGGAAGCGGTCTCGGGCTTTCCATGGTCTACGGTTTTGCGAAGCAATCCGGCGGCCACGCGTCGATCGACAGCGAGCAAGGTCGGGGCACGACGATCAAGCTCTATCTGCCGCGCGACTACGGCAGCGAAAGCGCCGCAGAGGATGAAGAGATGTCGGAGCTGCCGTCGGCGGCGCGAGGCGAGGTGGTCTTGGTTGTCGAGGACGATGCCGACCTGCGTAGACTGGTCGTGGCCATCCTCCGCTCGTTCGGTTTTTCGGTTCTCGAGGCCGCAACGGCGACTTCGGCCCTGGAAGTCTTCGACAAGGCGCCCTCGATCGATCTCGTGCTCAGCGACGTGGTGCTGCCGGGCGGCTTAAGCGGCCGCCAGCTTTCAGAGGAGTTGAAGCGGCGCAATCCGAAGCTGCCGGTTCTCTTTACCTCCGGCTACGCCGAGAGCGCGATCCACAATCAAGGCTATCTGGACCCCGGCGTTCTCCTTCTGCAGAAGCCGTTCCGCAAGGCCGACGTCGCGCGCGCCGTGCACAAGGCCCTCAAGATGGGCGGTTCGTAACGCCGACTCGTCGTTTCGCGATAAATCGTCGGACCGGCCCGATGAACGGCGTCAGCCGGGGTTAATCCGCCGCAAGCCCGGCGAACTCGGCGCGCAGCGCGTCACGAACAGTCTTGCGCCGCCCCATCATCTCGCGGTGGGCCGCGACCTTCGGAAAGCGCGCGGGGTCGACTCCGTCGGCTTCCATCCACTGAGCCAGGGTGAAGAGATAGGGGTCGCAGACCGTATAGTCCTCACCCCTGACATAGGGGCCGACGAAGAGTTGCTGTTCGATATGGGCGTAGCAGGCGCCGACCGAGTCCGGCACCTTGCGCTGCATCGCCGCGATTGCCTCCGCCTCGTCGGCCCAACGGTGGCCGCGCATGCGGTGGGCGTGGGCGACGTGCAGCGTCGCGCAGATGTAGCAGTTGAAGCTCTGCACCTGGGCGAAGGCGAAGGCATCGTCGAGCGGGGCCAGGCGCGCCGCCGGATAGGCCTGTGCCACGTAGGCGAGGATGGCCGGCGTCTCCGTCAAGACGCCGTTGGGCGTCACCAGCGCCGGGACGCGTCCGGCCGGATTGACGGCGAGATAGGACGCGCTGCGCTGTTCCGCCGTTTCGAAGGCGATCAGGTGAAGGCGGTAGTCCGCCCCGGCCTCTTCCAGGGCGACGTGAGACGCCAGTGCGCAGGTATCCGGGGCGTAGTAGAAGACCAGCATTCGCGGCGACCCTTCTCATCCACCTGGAGCGCGCCGAGCGTTACGCGCCCCCTATAATTACACAAGGGCCTGCGGCACGGCGTTCTATTGAAGTCGCCGCCACAAAGCTCTAGTACCGACTATCAGGATCAGCTGTGTCGTATAACGCGTTATCAAGTCTTTCGGTTAGGAGCGTGGTCCGCCGTGATGCGGGCCATCACAAGGGCCGCGCGACCCCCATTGGTCTCAACGGGGCCGAAAGCCTTGATAACGCGCCCGCGGGGTTGCCGAGGCGCCCGCCCGACGTCGTCAGCGGCGCTCACCGATGCTTCGGCATCGCTTTC
>JASJEC010000116.1 GCA_030064845.1 Kiloniellales bacterium | reverse complement strand
CAGATAGCGCGCGCTGTTCACCATGTCCTGCTTCAGCTTGGCCTGGTCGAGCGTTTTCTGCATGGCCCGGCCGTCGTCGTCATTGCCGGGATAGCCGCCGATCGGTGACAGGCCGTCCGGCGCCAGGGCGAGAAAGCCCTCGACGGCGGCACGGCGTGCGACATCGGCGATATAGGGGTTGAGGCCACGGTTCTCGTGGATCACCAGCACCGCCGGGAAGGGCCCCTCGCCCTGGGGCGTGACCAGATAGCCGCGCATTTCCCCCGAGGTCCCGCCGGGCGACGGGTAGTTCACGTAAGTCGGCTTGATGCGCTGGTCGGTGAAGGAAATCACCTGCGCCTTGGCATAGTTCGGCAAGAGAGCCTCAGCCATTGCCAGCGCCGAGACACCGCCGATCGTGATCGCCGAAGCGCGCCCCAGGAACTCGCGCCGGTCGATGCGGCCATGGCAATAGGCGTCGTAGAGATCGAAAACTCGCTTGTCGATTGGCTTCTCAGTCATCTCCCAGTCCTCCTTTGAACCACCCGTCCCGATAACAGGCTACAGGAGATCCTGGACGACAACCATGGCTCTTTGATGACAGCGAAAGATCTGTAGCGCTTTGCCCGGGTTCCTAGTCCGCCGCGACCTTCAGCGGCCAGGCGGGGCGCATCATCGAGAAAACCTCGTCGACCCGGGTGTAGTCCATGTAGCCCAGGCGGGCGATCGGCTTCAGCTTGGCCATGTCGACCAGGCCGTCGGTCAGCACCGACTCGTCGATGTGGATGCCGATCACCTGTCCGAAGACCACGGCATTGCGTGCGTTCGGATCATCCGACGGCAGATCCACGGTCTGCAGATAGCGGCACTCCATATGAATCGGCGAAGCTTTGACCCGCGGCGGCTTCACGAGCTTGGAGGGAATCATCTCCAGGCCGGTTGCGTCGGCCTCGCTGACGCCGGCCGGCGCCGGCGCCGAGGTCTGGTTCATCACCTCGCGCAGGTCCCAGGTCACGACGTTGCAGACGAACTCCCCGGTACGCTCCACATTGGCCAGGGAGTCCTTGGAGCCGTCGGGCGGCCCATCAGCCTTGCGGCCGCCGGGCGCGAACATCACCACCGGCGGCTCGCCGGCCACGCCGTTGAAAAAGCTGTAAGGGGCTAGGTTGACCTGCCCCGCCTCGTTCACCGAAGTGATCCAGCCGATCGGCCGCGGCACCACGCAGGCCTTGAAGGGGCTGTGCGGCAGACCATGGTCGCCGATCCGGGTATCGTAGAACATCAGGCCCCCTTCAAAGCCAGGCGTGGGATCAGGCCGCCGCTACCATCTCGCCGTTGATCGCCAGACCTTCGGCCCCAGCGGTCACGTTGACGGTATCGCCGTCACCGATCTTGCCTTCCAGGATCAGGCTGGCCAGGGGATTCTGCAACTCCCTTTGGATCACCCGTTTCAGCGGCCGGGCACCATAGACCGGGTCATAGCCCCTATCGGCCAGCCAGGTCTTGGCCTGATCGTCCAGTTCCAGGGTGATCTTGCGATCGGCCAGCATGGCCAAAAGGCGCGCCAGCTGAATGTCGACGATGCCGGTCATCTGCGGGCGGGTCAGGCGGTGGAACAGCAGTACCTCGTCCAGGCGGTTGAGGAACTCCGGCCGGAAGGCGGCACGCACCACTTCCATCACGGGGCCCCGGACCGCTTCGCTGTCCTCGCCGTCCGGCTGCGCGGCCAGGATGTCCGCCCCCAGGTTGGAGGTGAGGATGATCATGGTGTTGCGGAAGTCGATGGTGCGGCCCTGGCCGTCGGTCAGGCGGCCGTCATCCAGCACCTGGAGAAGGATGTTGAAGACGTCCGGGTGGGCCTTTTCCACCTCGTCGAAGAGCACAACCTGATAGGGCCGGCGCCGCACCGCTTCGGTCAGTGCGCCGCCTTCCTCGTAACCGACATAACCCGGCGGTGCGCCGATCATGCGGGCGACCGCGTGCTTTTCCATGTATTCCGACATGTCGAGGCGGACCATCGCGGTCTCGTCGTCGAAGAGGAAGCGGGCCAGCGCCTTGGTCAGTTCGGTCTTACCGACACCGGTCGGCCCGAGGAACAGGAAGGAGCCGATCGGCCGGTTCGGATCCTGCAGCCCGGCGCGCGCCCGGCGCACCGAATTGGAGATCGAGACGATCGCCTCTTCCTGGCCGATCACGCTCCGGCGCAGGGCGTCTTCCATGGTGAGCAGCTTCTCGCGCTCACCCTCCAGCATCTTGTCGACGGGAATGCCGGTCCAGCGCGAGACCACGGCGGCAATGTCGCCGTCGGTCACCTCTTCGTTCAGCATGCGGTGTTCCTGCACCTCCTCGGCTTCCTCAAGCCGCTTTTCGAGGTCAGGAATGACGCCGTACTTCAGCTCGCTGGCGCGGTTGAGATCGCCGTCGCGTTGGGCGATCTCCAGTTCGCCGCGCGACTGGTCGAGCTGTTCCATCAGCTTCTGGGCACCGGCCAGCTTGTCCTTCTCGCCCTGCCACTGGGCGGTCAGCTCGGCCGACTGCTTCTCCAGCTCCGCGATCTCCGCCGTCAGTTTTTCCAGACGCTCCTTCGAGGCCTTGTCGCTCTCCTTCTTGAGCGCATTCTCCTCGATCTTCACCTGCACCAGGCGGCGGTCGAGTTCGTCAATCTCCTCCGGTTTGGAGTCGACCACCATGCGCAGACGGCTGGCGGACTCGTCGACCAGGTCGATCGCCTTGTCCGGCAGAAAACGATCGGAGATGTAGCGGTTGGAGAGGGTCGCCGCGGCGACGATGGCGGCATCGGTGATACGCACGCCGTGGTGCAGCTCGTACTTTTCCTTCAGGCCGCGTAGGATGGAGACGGTCTCCTCAACGCTGGGCTCGGGCACGAAGACCGGCTGGAAGCGCCGCGCCAGGGCGGCGTCCTTTTCGATGTGCTTACGGTATTCGTCCAGCGTGGTGGCGCCGACGCAGTGCAGATCGCCGCGCGCCAGCGCCGGCTTCAGCATGTTGGAGGCGTCCATGGCGCCCTCGGCCTTGCCGGCGCCGACCAGGGTGTGCAGCTCGTCGATGAAGACGACGATCTCGCCCTCGGCGGCGGCGATCTCCTGGAGCACGGCCTTGAGGCGCTCCTCGAACTCGCCGCGGAACTTGGCGCCGGCCACCATGGCGCCCAGGTCGAGCGCCATGAGGCGCTTGTTCTTCAGGGTCTCGGGCACGTCGCCCTTGACGATGCGCTGGGCCAAGCCCTCGATGATCGCGGTCTTGCCGACGCCGGGCTCGCCGATCAGCACGGGATTGTTCTTGGTCCGCCGGGACAGCACCTGGATCGTGCGGCGGATCTCCTCGTCGCGGCCGACCACGGGGTCGAGCTTGCCCTCGCGCGCCACTTCGGTCAGGTCGCGGGCGTACTTCTTGAGGGCGTCGTAGCCCTCCTCGGCGCTCGCCGAGTCGGCGGTGCGGCCCTTGCGCAGGTCCTCGATCGCGCCGTTGAGGGACTGGGGCGTAACGCCCGCGCCGGCGAGCGCCTTGGCAGCCGGCGTGCCGCTCGCCATGGCCAGCGCCAGGAGCAGCCGCTCGACCGTGACGAAGCTGTCGCCGGCCTTCTTGGCCAGCTGCTCGGCCTGGTCGAAGACCTTGGCGGTCTCGGGCACCAGGTGGACCTGCCCGGCGCCGCTGCCCTCGACCCGGGGCAGCTTGTCGAGCGTGGCCTCGTTCTCCTGGGCGGCGCGGCCGGGATCGCCGCCCGCGGCCCGGATCAGGCCGGCGGCGAGGCCCTCCTCGTCGTCGAGCAGCACCTTGAGCAGGTGCTCGGGCGTCAGCCGCTGGTGATTGCTGCGCAGCGCCAGGCCCTGGGCCGCCTGGACGAAACCGCGTGACCGTTCGGTGTACTTCTCGAAATCCATGCCGTGCCCCCTTCGTCCGCGGCCGCCCGTTGCGGCCCGCGATCGATGATGCCACTGAGATGTTGCCCGGCGCCCGACGAACGCGGCGCGCCGGGAGGCCGCCCCGGCAACCGCCGGCAACCGCCTCCAAATCGGATATGGGGTGTGGCAAAAAGGACACAAGGGGCCCGAGACCCGGAGACGACATGACCGTAAGCCTGCTATGGATTCCCGTCACGATCGCCGCGGCCTTCCTGCAGAACCTGCGCAGCGCGCTGCAGAAGCAGATGACCGGGGATCTCGGCGTCGCGGGCGTGACTTTCGCGCGCTTCGCCTACGGTTTTCCCTTCGCGCTGGCCTACTTGCTGGTGCTGGTCCTCGCCTTCGGTTTCCCGATGCCCGAGCCCAACGCCGCCAGCCTCGGCTACGCGGCGGTCGGCGGCCTGGCCCAGATCTTCGGCACGCTGACCCTGGTGACCGCCTTCTCGCTCAGCGGCTTCGCCGTCGGCACCGCCTACTCCAAGACCGAGACCCTGCAAACGGCGCTGTTCGGCCTGGTCATCCTGGCGGATCCGCTCAGCCTCGGGGGCCTGGCCGGGATCCTGGTCAGCCTGGCGGGCGTCCTGCTGCTGTCGATCGCCCGCAGCCGGGTCACGGCGCGCAGCCTGCTGCTGGCCTGGACCGAGAAGCCGGCCCTGATCGGCATCGGCTCCGGCGCCTGCTTCGCCGTCTCGGCGGTCTGCTACCGCGCAGCCTCGCTCTCGCTCGGCGGCGAGGGCTTTCTGGCTCAGGCCGCCTTCACCCTGGCCTGCGTGACGGTGTTCCAGACCCTGGCGATGACCGCCTGGTTCGCGTGGCGCCAGCCCGAGACCCTCCGCCGCGTCGCCGCCTCCTGGCGCCGGGCGGCCTGGATCGGCGTGGTCGGCGCGGCCGCGTCGGCCTGCTGGTTCATCGCCATGACGATCCAGAACGCCGCCTATGTCCGGGCCCTGGGCCAGATCGAGCTGGTATTCACCTTCATCGCCGCGGTGCTGATCTTCCGCGAGCGCAGCAACCGAAGGGAGGTTGCCGGCGTCGCCCTGGTCGTGGCCGGCCTGCTGCTTCTGCTGCTGGCCGGTTGACAGGGCCCCGGGCGGGCGGCTTAGCTCTCTGCCCATGGCGATCACAGTTCAGAGCCTTCACCGCTATCCCCTGAAGGGGCTGCCGGGCGAGAGCCTGGAGCGCACCGAGCTGGAGCCGGGCGAGGGCCTGCCCCACGACCGGCGCTTCGCCATGGCCCACGGCTCGACCCAGTTCGACCCCAAGAACCCCCAGTGGCTGCCCAAGACCAACTTCCTCATGCTGATGAAGGACGAGAAGCTGGCCAAGCTGCGCGCCCGCTTCGAGCCCGAGACGGGACGCCTGTCGATCGAGCGCGACGGCAAGCAGGTGGTCTGCGGCACGGTCACCGAGGGGATGGGCCGCACCCTGATCAACCAGTTCTTCGCCAGCTACATTGCCGGGGCGGCCCGCGGCGCGCCCAAGCTGGTCGAGGCCGAGGGGCACCGCTTCTTCGACGTGCCCGAGAAGTCGGTCTCGATCATCAACCTGGCGAGTGTGCGGGACCTGGAGCGGGTCGCGCGGCAGAGCATCGATCCTCTGCGCTTCCGGGCCAACGTCTATATCGAGGGCGCGGCGGCCTGGGAAGAGTTCGGCTGGGTCGACCGCAAGATCGCCCTCGGCGGGGCCGAGCTCGAGGTGGCCGGCCGCATCGACCGCTGCGCCGCGACTCACGTCAACCCGGCCACGGCGGAACGCGACCTCAACGTGGTGCGCTTCCTGAAGGCGGGTTTCGGCCACATCGACATGGGCGTCTACGCCCGGGTGGTCTCGCCCGGCGCCCTGGCGCTCGGCGACGCGCTGCTGCCAAAGGGCTGATCTTTCTTCATAAAAGTCACAGCCTTCGCGTTTTGTTAACGCTTGCCGAAGATTATATTGCACCGCAGCATCAGACCGCTGCCGCGGGCGCCCCCGCCGTTGTCTTGCGCTCGCCGCCCCCGGACGAGAGGGAAGGGCAACTTGGGAACTGGAAGCAAAAAGGCCGACGGCCCGACCTGGCAGGCGCGTCTCGGCGAGGCGGCCCGGCACCTGCTGGGCTCCGCTCCGGCGGCGCCGGCCGGCTCCAGGCCGATCGCGCTCGCCCTCCAGGGCGGCGGCTCCCACGGGGCCTTCACCTGGGGCGTCCTCGACCGCCTGCTCGAGGAGGAGTCGCTGCAGATCGAGGCGGTCAGCGGCGCCAGCGCCGGCGCCATGAACGCCGCGGCGCTCGCCTGCGGCTATCTCGAGGGCGGCCCTGAGGGCGCCAAGGAACGGCTCGCGGCGCTCTGGCAGTCGGTCGGCAAGATCGGCAGCATGGCGCCGGTCGGCACCCACCCGCTGAGCCACCTGCTCGGCGGGCTGCTGGGCGAGGGCAGCAACCTGCGGATCCTGTCCCAGGTCACCTCGCCCTATCAGTTCAACCCGCTCGATCTCAACCCGCTGCGCAGCCTGGTCACCGAGCTGATCGACTTCGACCGGCTGCGGCGCACGCGCAAGCTGAAGCTCTTCATCTCGGCGACCAACGTGCATACCGGCAGCCCGCGGCTGTTCACCAACGCGGAGATCACCAGCGACGTTCTGCTCGCCTCGGCCTGCCTGCCGAACCTGCACCGGGCGATCGAGATCGACGGCCACTATTACTGGGACGGCGGCTTTACCGCCAATCCGCCGGTGCTGCCGCTGGTGCACAAGACGGCGTCGCCGGACATCCTGATCGTCCACATCGACACCCAGGCGCAGCACGATCTGCCGGTCTCGCCCTCCGAGATCGAGAAGCGGCTCCAGGCCGTTCTCAACAACGCGCCCCTGATCCGCGAGATCCACCTGATCGGCGAGCTGCGCTCGGCCGTGCCGTCGGGCAGCGATCTGGGACAGCGGCTGCGGAGGCTCGGCTTGCACCACATCCTGCCGCCGGATTCCATGACCCGCGGCGAGGTCGGCAGCAAGCTGAAGACCGACTCGCGCTTCCTGAACACGCTGAAGGATCTCGGGCGGGCTTCCGCCGAACACTGGCTGGACGACCATCTCGGCCAGCTGGGCCGCGGCCGCGCGCCCGACTTCGAGGAGCGGCTGCTCGACCACTCCAAGCCCGGCTTCGCCTCGACGCGTCCCTACCGCATGACCGGCAGCTAGAGCAGGTCGAGCTTATCGGATCGCCAAAAGCGAATCCGCCTCATCGCGAACTGCCCCGGATCGCGGCGTTAGATTTTCAGGTTGAGAGGCCCTCGGACCCCGCGTCGGACGCGGGGGCGGCGCCGTCCTTTTCCTCCGGCGCGGCGTCTTCGTCGCTCTTGGCCGCGCCGTTGGCCTTGCGGCGTCCGCGCGGACGGCCGCGCGCGGCGCGGCGCGGCGGCGCGTCTTCCTCGGAACCGTCGGCCTTCGCGGCCTCGCCTCCCGCACCGTTGCCGCTCTCGTCGGCCCCGTCGGCCTTCGCCTCGCCGTCCGCGGCGCGGCGGCGTCGGCCGCTCCCGTCACCGCCCGCCGGGGCGGCTTCCGGCGCGCCGTCGACCTGCGGCGGCCACATGCCCTGCGCCTGGTTCTGGTCGATGAAGGGCTGCTCCATTTCCAGGGGCGGCTGTTCGGAGGGCACGGGCTGCTGACCCTGCGGGCCGCGACCCTGGTCGCGTTCGGCCCGCTGCTGATCGGCCCGCTGCTGATCGGCGCCGTTCTGACCGTGCTCGCCGCGGCCCTGCTGCTGCGGATTGGCCCGCCGCGGATCGGTCGAGTCGTTGATGATCCGGAAGTAGTGCTCGGCGAACTGGAAGTAGCCCTCCGCGGCGACGCGGTCCCCCGAGGCGGCGGCGTCGCGCGCCAGGGAGAGATACTTGTCGTAGATCTGCGTCGCGTTGCCCCGAACGCGTACATCGGGACCGTGGCTGTCGTAGGTCTGGCTTCGCGGCGACCCGTGTTGCTTTCTGTTCGGCCGGCCACGAGGCCGCCGC
>JASJEC010000115.1 GCA_030064845.1 Kiloniellales bacterium | reverse complement strand
TCGGGCGAGACCCGCACTTTTCGATCGCCGAGGCGGACCTCGGCGCCGGGCTCGGTGGTGCCGAAGACCAGCCCGCCTTGCTGGAACTGGCCCTCGAGCTCGATGCGCCCCGAGTCGAGTTGGGAGGCCCGGGCCGGGAGGGCGAGAAGCAGAACGAGAAGGAAGGTCCAGAGCTTCATAGAAGGGTCCCTTGCGTGCCGCCGTCCCCCTTCCTGGATTTGGCGGGCTGTTTCCTCTGCTCGGGCGCGGCGCCGCCGGCCTTGGCGGCCACCCTGCCGTCGTGGAACTCGATCTCCAGGTCCAGGCCCGGCTTGACCGCGCCGGCTGCGCCGAGCGGGCCCTCGGGCCCGTGAACCACCGCGTAGCCGCGCTTCAGTACGTTCTTATACGAGGTGCTCTCCAGCACCCGTTCCAGGGCCGCGACCTCCTGGCCGCGCGCCAGGAGCAGGCGCTGCCAGGCGCCGCTGAGGCGCTTGGCCGCGTCCAGGCGCGCCAAAGTCCGTTCGGCCTCGCCCAGCTGCTGGCGCGGATGGGGCAGGCGCGCCCAGGCCTCGGAAATGTCGCGTGATTTTCTTGCCAAATGGTTGTTGACCGCGATCAGCAGCCGCTCGGCCCGGTCGTCGAGGCGCTGCGCCTTCTCCTCCAGGAGGCGCTGCGGGTCGATCAGGCCGCGCCCCAGGCCCTCGACCCTGACCCGGCGTTCCTCGACCAGGCGACCGGCCCCGGCGACCATGCGGCGCGTCAGGTCGATCACGTCGGCCAGCAGCTCGGCGCGCACCGGCACCGCCATCTCGGCCGCCGCGGTCGGAGTCGGCGCCCGCCGGTCGGCGGCGTGGTCGATCAGCGTGGTGTCGGTCTCGTGGCCGACCGCCGAGATCAGCGGGATCTCGGACTCCGCCGCGGCGCGCACCACGGCCTCCTCGTTGAAGGCCCAGAGGTCCTCCAGCGAGCCGCCGCCGCGCGCCACGATCAGCAGGTCGGGCCGGGGCACCGGCGCCCCCGGCGTGAGCGCGTTGAAGCCGTGGATCGCCCGCGCGACCTGGGCGGCCGCGCCCTCGCCCTGGACCAGGACCGGCCAGACCAGGACGCGGCGCGGAAAACGGTCGGCCAGGCGGTGCAGGATGTCGCGGATCACCGCGCCGGTCGGCGAGGTGACCACGCCGATCACCTCGGGCAGGTAGGGCAGCGGGCGCTTGCGCTCGGCGGCGAAGAGGCCCTCGGCCGCCAGCTTGCGCCGGCGCTCCTCCAGCAGCTTGAGCAGCGCGCCCTCGCCGGCCAGCTCCATCGAGTCGACGACGAGCTGGTAGCGCGAGCGGGCCGGATAGGTGGTCAGGCGGCCCGAGGCGATGACCTCCAGACCGTCTTCCGGGCGGAGCGCGAGGCGCCCGGCCACGCCGCGCCAGCAGACCGCGTCGAGCACCGCGTTCTCGTCCTTCAGCGTCATGTAGAGGTGGCCCGAGCCGGCGCGCTTGAAACCGGAGATCTCGCCGCGCACGCGGACGTGGTCGAAGCGGCCCTCGACCACGCGCTTCAGCGCCTGGGACAGCTCGGAGACCGAGTACTCCGGCAGATTGCCTGCCGGATCCGGGGCCGCCGGTTCTGGTTGGGAAGGTTCGCTCATCGGCAGGCGCTATGCTACAAGAGCCGCCCTATGGGAGCTAGCAGGAAGGGCTAAGGGCAAAAGGATGCGCATTCTCCTGGTCGGCGGCGGCGGGCGCGAGCACGCCCTGGCCTGGTCCATCGCGGCCTCGCCGCTCTGCGACAAGCTCTACGCCGCCCCGGGCAATGCGGGCATCGCCCAGGACGCGGAGTGCGTGGCGATCGGCGCCGAGGACGTGGATGCGCTGGTCACCTTCGCCCGGGAGCGCGCGATCGACTTCGTCGTGGTCGGCCCCGAGGCGCCGCTGGTTGCGGGCCTGGTCGACCGCCTCCAGGAGGTCGGCATCAAGGCCTTCGGGCCGAACGCGGCGGCGGCCGAGCTCGAAGGCTCCAAGGGCTTCATGAAGGACCTGGCCGCCAAGTACGGCATTCCGACCGCCGACTACCGGCGCTTCACCGAGGCCGAGCCGGCCAAGGCCTATCTCCGAGAGCTGGGCGCGCCGGTGGTGGTCAAGGCAGACGGTCTGGCCGCCGGCAAGGGCGTCACCGTCGCCGCCGATCTCGCCGAGGCCGAAGCGGCGGTCGACGCGGCCTTGACCGAGGGCGCCTTCGGCGCGGCCGGCGCCGAGGTCGTGATCGAGGAATTCCTCGAGGGCGAGGAGGCCAGCTTCCACGCGCTGGTCGACGGCGAGACCGTGCTGCCGCTGGTCACCGCCCAGGACCACAAGCGGGTCGGCGACGGCGACACGGGACCGAATACCGGCGGCATGGGCGCCTACTCGCCGGCCCCGGTGCTGGACCAGGCGCGCCGGGACGAGGTCATCGCGCGGATCGTCGAGCCGACCGTCAAGGCCATGGCGGCCGAGGGCCGGCCGTTCCGCGGCGTGCTCTACGCCGGCCTCATGGTCACCCCCTCGGACGGGATCAAGCTCCTGGAATACAACGTCCGCTTCGGCGACCCGGAATGCCAGGTCGTGGTCATGCGCCTCATGTCGGACCTGCTGCCGGCGCTGATCGCGGCGGCCGACGGGCAGCTCGCCAGCTTCGACCTGCGCTGGTACGAGGAAGCCGCGCTCAGCGTGGTCATGGCGACCCGGGGCTATCCCGGCGCCTACGAAAAGGGGAGCGAGATCGGCGGCCTGCAAGCGCTCGACGACGACGACCTCATGGTGTTCCACGCCGGCACCAAAGAGGGACCCGAGGGCGCGATCCTCGCCAACGGCGGCCGGGTGCTGAACGTCACCGCGCTCGGGCCGACCATCGCCGAGGCCCAGGCCCGGGCCTACCGGGCGGTCGACGCGATCGACTGGCCCGAGGGCTTCTGCCGCCGCGACATCGGCTGGCGCGCGATCAAGCGTTAGAAGTTTGCCGATAACCTCCAAGCCCTTGACCACGGTCATCCTTCGATAAGGGGCGCAGCCCGGCGCTACGCGCGGATGAGGGTAAGTCCCTGAAACATATCGCCTTCACCCGCGCGTAGCGCGAGTGCTCCGCACTCTTGTCGAAGGGTGATGGTGCCGGCGATGCACTTGCATTTCAGCCTGACTAGCCGACCACCGCCCGCTCGAGGGCCTCGGCCGCGCAGTAGCTCTTCAGACAGTCCTGGGCGAAGTCGAGGGCGCCGTCGAGGGTGCCATCGGGCGACGCCTCGCCGAAGCCGAAGATCACCATGATGATCTCCGCCGCCTCGAGGGTCACCATGGAGCGCGTGCTGTCGCTGGTCGGACTGCCAAAGGGGCCGCCGCTGTCGGCCAGCAGCGGCAGGCCCTCGAGATTGATCGGGCCGCGGCCGATGGCCTCGTAGCTCTCGCCGGCCGCGCCGCGCCGGCAGACCAGCGGCGGCGCGAGGCGGGAGACGTCGTAGGCGCCGCACGACAGGCCGGTCGAGATCGAGACCAGGTTGTTGGTGTCGACCACGGTGTTGACCCGGGGCGTCGGCTTGTTCTGGGCGATGCGCCTGAGCAGCGCCTCCGCCGAGGGCCGGTAGCGGCTCGGGTCCTTGCCCAGGGCCTTGTAGGCCTGGCGCGTCGCCGCGACTTCCGGCACCTGGCCGGGCGGCGTCTCGGCGAGCTCGCCGCCGCGCCGCGCCGACTCCGCGGTCAGGGCCTCGATCAGGCCGTCGTCGCCCTCGGCCACGGTCACCCGGCACTGAATGACGCCCAGGCGCAGCGCGACGCCGGCCGCCGGCAGTTCCGCGGCGATGGCGATATCGAGCATGGCTCCCCCCTTAAGGCTTTCGCGATGGCTTACCAGAGGCGCCGAGGCGCGGGCAAGCCCGGCCGGGAAACGCCGAGGCGCGGCGCCATGCTCGCGCATCTCTCCTGCCGCGGACAAAGAAAATCCCCTCCCGAAGCGGGAGGGGGAGGTTGGCCTTGGAACTTGGCCGGGGGAGAGAGGTTTGAAGTCGGGCTCTTGGAGGAGGTGCTCTTCGCTGCTCTATTCGCTGACGCTGGGGCCGCGCATCCAGCTGCCGTCCGGCTGCAGGCAGGCTTCGCCGTAGGCGTCGACCACGTCGCCGTCGATCACGATCTTGGTCTGGTATTCCCGCGTCATGAGGCAGGTCCCGGGCCAGCCCTGATCGCCTTTTTCGATGGCGCCGGCGGTCTTGACCGGCGGAGCGCTCTCGACCTGTGCCGGCTCGAGAGCGTAGCCGCGGTACACCGGATCGCCGCGCAGATCCTTCTGCAGCCTGATCCGGTAGACGCTGTAGCGTGGCGATCGATAGATGCGCCCGTAGCTGTGCCGGTTGTGACGGTGCCGGAACCTATGGCCGTGGAGGTGCCTCCGAAGGTGACGGTGCCGGAAGTGGCGGTGGCCGAAGGATCTGCCGTGGCGATGATTGAAGTGGCGGTGGCCGAAGTGTCTGCTGGGCCGATGCCTGACGTGCCCGTGCTGTCGTAAGCCGTGCTTCTTGAACTTGAACTTGCCCGCGACCTGCGTGCCATGACGGCTGCGGTCGTCGCCGCCGTCCGCGAGCGCCGCGCGGGGCGCCATGACGGCGAAGCAGAGGACGATGGAGACGGCGAGTGCTCGGAAAGGCATGTTCATGTCACATCTCCTGGCGAGTCGCGAATTCATCGTGTTAACTGCTCCTCGAGACGTGGTACGCGGACCGCGCGCGCGCCATCCACGTTGCCGTGAGGTGCCAGCGACCAGTTTGGGCCAGTTCTCACGCAAAGGTGAAGGCGAAAAGACAAACCGGGAGGCGCCCGCGGTTCCGTCCCGCGGCGTGAGGCGGCCATGACCGATCTCGATCTCGCCTACATGACGGCGGCCGACCTGGTCCGGGCCTATCGGGCCGGGCGCCTCTCGCCGGTCGAGGCGGTCGGCAACAGCCTGGCGCGCAGCGAAGCCGTGAACCGCGCGCTCAACTGCTTCTGCTTCCTCTATCCGGAAGACGCCCTGGGCCAGGCGCGTACCGCCGAGGCCGCCTACCGTTCCGGCACGGCGCGGCCCTTGGAGGGCGTGCCGCTGGCCTTCAAGGACCTGACGCCGACCAAGGGCCGGCGGACGACGCTCGGCTCCTTCGTCTTCGAGCACTGGGTGCCCGACGCCGACGCCGCGATCGTCGAGAAGCTGACCGGGGCGGGCGCGATCGTGGTCGGCAAGACCACGACTCCGGAGTTCGCCCACGCCGGCTTCACCGAGTCGCCGCTCTGGGGCATAACGCGCAACCCCTGGGATCCGGCGCGGACGCCGGGCGGCTCGTCCGGAGGTTCCGGCGCGGCCGTCGCCGCCGGCTGCGTGCCCCTGGCCGAGGGCACGGACATGGGCGGCTCGGTGCGCATCCCCGCCTCGGACTGCGGCGTGGTCGGCCTGAAGCCGAGCCTGGGCCGCATTCCCTTGGACATCCTGCCCAGCCTGTTCGACAACATCTCCCACTTCGGGCCGCTCGCCCGCGGGGTCGAGGACGCGGCGCTGTTCCTCGCCGCCGCCCAGGGCCCGGACGAGCGGGACATCCAATCGCTGACGACGCCGCTCGATCTCGAAAAGCCGCTGGAAACGAACCTGGCGGGCCGCAAACTCGCGCTCTCGATCGACCTTGGCTTCTACGCCGTCGATCCGGAGATCGAGGCCAACACCCGCGCCGCGGCGGAGGCCCTGAGAGAGGCCGGCGCCGCCGTCGAGGAGGTGGCGCTCGACTGGAGCGCCGAGCTCGACCGCGCCTGGACTGACATGTGGGGCGTCTTCATGGCGGCCTACTTCGGTCAGCACCTCGAGAAGTGGCGCGACAGGATGGATCCGGCCTTGGTGCAGCTGATCGAGGCGGGGCGCGCCATGGCCGCGGTCGACTACAAGCGGATCGAGACCCTGCGCAGCCAGCAGTGGCGCGCGCTGGCGGAGATCCTGGTCGGCTACGACGCGCTGCTCGCGCCGACCATGGCGCAATCGCCCCCGCCGGTCGAGGACAAGGCCAGCGAGAAAGCCGGCACCGACGACCAGGGGCGGTTCACCGGCCGCTACATGACCGAGCCCTTCAACCTGGTCGGCCAGTGCCCGGTGATCTCGGTGCCCTCGGGCTTTACCGCAAAGGGTTTGCCGACCGGCGTCTCGATCTGTGGCCGCCGCTTCGACGACCGCGGCGTGCTGGAAATCGCGGCGGCTCTGGAGAAGGTGAGGCCCTGGGCAGGCCGTCGGCCGCCGCTCTGACCGGACGTCGCGCCTGCGTCGGCGCCTATTCGCTCTCTTCGTTTTCCGTGCAGGGCCAGTCCGCCGGCGCCTTGAGCCCTTCGGGCAGGCGCGTCGCCGCGTTGCCGCAGGCGATCTCCAACTGTTCCTGCGTCAGGCCGCGAACCGCCGAGAGGTCGGTGTCCTCGAAGCGCGCCATGAAGAGATAGGCGCCGGAAAGGTCCGCGCCTTCGAGCTGGGCGCCCTTGAACCTGACCCGGGCCAGGTCGGCGTAGTTCAGGCGCGCCTCGGAGAGGTCCGCCTCCTGCATGTCGGCCCGCTTCAGCTCCGCCTTGGTGAGGTCGGCTTGGGGCAGCTTGGCCTCGGCCAGCACGGCGCGCGGCAGCTCGATCTTGGTCATGGTCGCGCCGCTCAGGTCGGCGCCCCGGAAGTTGGTCCGGCCGCCCTGAACCTTGGTCAGGTCGGCCTCGCGCAGGCTGGCGCCGCGCAGCGAGGCCCGGCTCAGATTGGCCCGCACCAGGCTCGCGCCGTCGAGGCGCGTCCCGGACAGGTTGCTGAGACGCAGGTCGGTCCGGTCCAGGCGCGCGCCGCTCAGGTTCTGCCCGCTGAGGATGCGCTTCTCCCGGTCGCACTTGGACCAGTCGACCCCCGGGCGGGGCTTGTCGCCGCAGGCCGCCCCGGCGGCCGGCACCACGGCGAGGCCGGCGACGAGGGCGAGAAGAATGGTCGAAAGCGGTCGTGCCGTCATGTCCCGGAAGGCCCCGTTGAGTGCCGCGGATGGAAGCATACCATGAAATGGGGTTCCCCTTCGGGCTTTCCCAGGCTTCCCTCAGGGAATTGGAAAAGCGGCTTTCGCGCCCTGATCGCAGAATCGGGCCGGAACGGTTGACCCGGGGCGGCCGGCTGCCCGAAATGGAAATCAGACACCCGCCGCCCAGACTTGAGCAGGATTTCCCCTCTTTGCAGAGCCCCCCGGCGACCGCCCCATCCGACAAACGCCTCGACCCGCGCTACCTGATCGTGCTGGGGGCCTGCCTCACCCAGTTCACCATCATCGGCCTGCTGTTCTCCTACGGCCTGTTCTTCAAGGCGCTGGAGACCGACTACGGCTGGTCGCGCACCGTGCTCTCGAGCAGCACCTCGATCACCTTCCTCATGATGGGGATCCTGGCTTTCTTCGTCGGCCGGCTGGGCGACCGCTTCGGTCCGCGTCCGGTTCTCGCGGTGACCGGGGCCCTCTGCGGCGCGGGCTACGTTCTGCTCTCCCAGGTGACCCAGCCGTGGCACCTCTTCGCCGTCTTCGGCCTCTTGATCAGCACCGGCATGGCCGCGCACGACGTCGTCACGCTCTCGACCATCGCGCGGCAGTTCGACCGGCGCCGTGGCATGATGACCGGGGTGGTCAAGGTCGGCACGGCCCTGGGCCAGATCGCCGTGCCACCGGTTGCCGCCCTGCTGATCGCGCTCAGCGACTGGCGCACGGCGCTCGTGACCCTGGGCATCGGCGCCGTCGTGGTGCTGCAGGCCGCCGCCTGGCTGATGAAGGCGCCGCCGCCGCGGGCGCAAACCGTCGG
>JASJEC010000114.1 GCA_030064845.1 Kiloniellales bacterium | reverse complement strand
CGCCATGATGGCCTCCGCCACGGCCGGCTCGCGCCAGCCTTCGAGGACGTTCAGCTCTTTCTCGACGCGCCGGTGATCGCCGAGCTTGAGGAAGGCGAGAGCCCGCGCCCCGCCGGGCAGGGCGCTGAGCGCGGTGGTTCGCCGGGCGTCCAGGCGTAGCGGGGAGAAATCGAAAACGTGCGGCAAGCCGAGCCGGTGCCGGGCCATGAGGCCGTAGAGCGTTCGCGGATGAGCGGCGGCGCGGCGCAACCACCCCTCCACCTTGTCCTGATGGCCCAGCTTCTCGTGCGCCCGCGCCGCCCAGAACGGCCCGGCGGCGTCGTTCCAGCCCGAGTTCTTCGGCGACAGGGCGAGGGCCTCGAAGTGCAGGGCCGCGGTCGGCAGGTCGTCCAGTCGCCAGGCAGCCAGACCCGAGATCCAATGAGACAGCGGCACCGCCTCGCCTTCGCCGGTCGCCTTCTGGGCCAGATCGAAGGCCCGCGCGTGCCTGCCGTAGTAGTACCACCCCGCGGCCACCCAGGCGGTCGCCTCGGCGATCTGGACGTCATCGAAAAGCCGCTGGACCTCCTTTGTCGCGAGCAGGCGCTCCGTCGCACTGAGCTGCAGGCGGCTGACCTGCCGATACATCCGGGCCCGGAGGTTGCGCACGCGGCGCCGCTGCTCGCGGGTCAGGCGCTTCGTGGACACGTAGGGCGGCCTTGTGATCGGACCCAGCTTGACCAGCGACTTCTTCTTGGCCTGGGGCTGGCGCGGCACCAGCCCGCCGGGCTGCCGCTTCTTGAGCGCGAGCCTGTAGAGCTTGTCCGCGCCAGGGTGGTCGCCGTACCTGGCGAGCCAGGACGTGAGCTCGCGGTAGCTGGACCGGTACGACGGATGAAGGTAGCGCTGGGCCCGCACGTGGCCGAGCAGGACCTTGTTCTCCAACTGCTTTATCAGCTTGTCGGCGGCGCGCCAGCGTCCGGCCGACTGGTGGCGGAAGATCTGCTTGTAGCGGGCGCTGTCATTGTCGCTCAGCAGGGTGTCCAGGGTGAGCGCAGGAGCATCGCCCTGGAGAACCGCTTCCACGGATCCCTGGTCTTCGTCCGATTCGGCCGGAGACCGCAGGGCGGTGGCGATCTCGCTCAGGACGGATTTCCGGGCCGGCTCGGCGGCCGCTTCCTGGTCCGCCTCGAACTCCGGACTCTCCAGCTCCGCCTGGGTGAAGACCTCCTCGGCCTCCTCTTCCCCGTCCCCTTCAGCCTGGTCGGCGACCGCGGAGGCCTCCGCCGACTCCCGGACGGCATCCTCTGCGCCACGCTCCGCGACCGGCCCCGTGTCGGGATCGGTCGAAATCAGCAGAGCGGCAAAGGCTATCGCGACCCAGAGGGCAACCAATAGAAGGCTGGCCACAACCCGCATTTGTCAGCCAATCCCCGTCATTCCTACCCGTGGGAGAGTGATCGGGTCTTGCTAAGATCCGGCTAACAATCGTTAATTGAAGTTTACCAGCGGGGACGCCAGAAACTGCGGTAAAACTTTGAAAAATCACACTATCATATTGATATAATTCGAGTTTATTCTGCTAAAATTCGGGCTGCGGGATCCGAGGTTGGGGAGGTGAAACGACATGACGGGACCGAGCAGCGGCAGCGCCGCGGCGACGCCGCACAGGATCGAGTTCCTGCCCTGCGCCAAGCGCGTTCGGGTTCTCCTGGCTGGCGAGACCATCGCCGATTCGACCCAGACCCGGCTGCTGCGCGAGACCGGCCACACGCCGGTCTACTATTTCCCGCGCGCTGACGTGGCGACCGAGACACTGGAAGCGAGCGACCACACGACCCACTGCCCGCACAAGGGCGACGCGTCCTATTGGCACGTGCGGGCCGGCGGGCGGCGCGCCGGGAATGCCGCCTGGAGTTACCTGGAGCCCTTCGCCGAGGTCGCCGGGATTAAGGACTATCTCGCCTTCTACTGGAATCGGCTGGACACGTGGCTCGAGGAAGACGAGGAGGTCTTCGCGCATGCGCGCGACCCCTTCGTGCGGGTCGACGTGCTCGAGAGCTCCCGGCCGGTCGCTGTCACGGTCGGCGGCCTGGAGGTCGCGCGCTCCACCCAGGCGCGCTTCCTGTTCGAGACCGGCCTGCCGACCCGGTACTACCTGCCGCGCGAGGACGTGCGCGCCGAGCTTCTGCAGCCCTCGGAAACGCGGAGCGCTTGCCCCTACAAAGGCACGGCCGGCTACTACAACCTGCGCATCGACGGCGAGGTCCACGCGGACCTGGTCTGGACCTACCCGGACCCGCTGCCGGAAGTCGCCAAGATCAAGAACTTCCTCTGCTTCTTTAACGAGCGCGTCGACTCGATCTCGGTCGACGGAGAGGCCGAAGAAAAGCCCGTGACCAAGTGGAGCGGACCCGCCTGAGACCACTCCTGGTCCGGTAAGACTATTCCCTCGGCTCGCTCGCTGCGTGAATTCGGGCGGCCAAGACCCTTCCGACGCGGGACTTATCCGGCGGTTAACGCTTTGTTAACCGTGCCTTGATCTAAACTAGATCTTGTGGTTACCTTGCTCATCGACACAAAACCTGCCTGTTTTGAAGGCCGGGGGCAGCGAAAGGCAAACCACATCTCCGGAGGGTCCGCGAGGATCTCTAGGGATCAGGAGTCTCAAGACGCGGTCTCCCGCGGCGTCCGATGCGTCGCGCCGACCGCAGGGCGGGAACTTTAACGAGGGAGAGCTTCCGAATGCGCGTTGCGCGACGTTTTACCAAGCCCGCGAAGGGCGCCTACCGCGGCGATGCGGTGTACCGCGCCATCGAGTTCCGCAAGACGTCGAGCGAGATCCGCAATCCCGACGGGTCGGTGGTCTTCCAGGCCAAGGACATCGAGGTGCCGAGCACCTGGAGTCAGGTGGCCTGCGACATCCTGGCGCAGAAGTATTTCCGCAAGCGGGGCGTGCCGGCCAAGCTGAGGCGCGTCGAGGAAGAGGGCGTGCCCGCGTGGCTCTGGCGCTCGGTCCCCGACGAGGCGGCGATCGAGGCCCTGCCGGACAGCCGCCGCGACGGCGGCGAGACCAGCGCAAAGCAGGTCTTCGACCGGCTGGCCGGCACCTGGACCTATTGGGGCTGGAAGGGCGGCTACTTCGACAGCGAAGCCGACGCCCAGGCCTACTATGACGAGATGCGCTACATGCTGGCCGGCCAGATGGCGGCGCCCAACTCGCCCCAGTGGTTCAATACCGGGCTTCACTGGGCCTACGGCATCGACGGACCGGGCCAGGGCCACTACTACGTGGACTACCAGACCGGCCGCCTGACCCGCTCCGGCTCGGCCTACGAGCATCCCCAGCCCCACGCCTGCTTCATTCAGTCGGTCGCCGACGACCTGGTCGGCGGCAACGGCATCATGGACCTCTGGGTGCGCGAGGCCCGGCTGTTCAAGTACGGCTCGGGCACCGGCAGCAACTTCTCGGCCCTGCGCGGCGAGAACGAGCCGCTCTCGGGCGGCGGCAAGTCGTCCGGCCTAATGAGCTTCCTCAAGATCGGCGACCGGGCCGCCGGGGCGATCAAGTCCGGCGGCACGACCCGGCGAGCGGCCAAGATGGTGACCGTGGACCTGGATCATCCGGACATCGAGGAGTACGTCGACTGGAAGGTGGTCGAGGAGCGCAAGGTGGCAGCCCTGGTCGCCGGCTCCAAGCTCTGCAAGAGGCACCTCTCGGCCGTCATCGAGGCCGCCACCGACGCCCCCGACGGTCCCGACTGCGACCCCAGGAGCAACCCGCTGCTGAAGCGCGCGGTGCGCGCGGCGCGCCGCGCCCTGGTGCCGGAGAACTACATCCAGCGGGTTCTGCAGCTCGCCGCCCAAGGCGTCACCGGGCTCGAGTTCGAGGTCTACGACACCGACTGGGATTCCGACGCCTACCGCACGGTCTCGGGCCAGAACTCCAACAACTCCGTGCGCGTGCCCAATAGCTTCATCGAGGCCGTGCTGACCGACGGCGATTGGCCGCTGTTCCGGCGCACCGACGGCGCCGTCGCCAAGACGCTTCAGGCCCGCGAGCTCTGGGACAAGGTGAGCGGCGCCGCCTGGGCCTCGGCCGACCCGGGTGTGCAGTACGACACGACCATCAACGAATGGCACACCTGCCCCAATGGCGGCCGGATCAACGCGTCGAATCCCTGCTCCGAGTACATGTTCCTCGACGACACGGCGTGCAACCTGGCCTCGCTCAACCTGATGGCGTTCCGCGGCGAGGACGGCAACTTCGCGGTCGCTGACTACGAGCACGCGACGCGTCTCTGGACCATCGCGCTCGAAATCGCCGTACTGATGGCCCAGTTCCCCTCGAAGCAGATTGCCAAGCTGTCCTACGAGTACCGCACCCTCGGGCTCGGCTATGCCAACATCGGCGGGCTTCTCATGGCCCAGGGCATCCCCTACGACTCGGCTGCCGGCCGCGCGGTCTGCGGCGCGCTCTCGGCGATCCTGACCGGCGTCGCCTACGCAACCTCAGCCGAGATGGCCAAGGAGCTGGGCGCCTTCCCCGGTTACGCGGAAAACGCCGGGGCCATGCTGCGCGTGGTGCGCAATCACCGGCGCGCCGCCCAGGGCGAGAGCGAAGGCTACGAAGCCCTCTCGATCGCGCCGGTGGCGCTAGACGCCCGGCGCTGTCCCGACCAGGCACTGATCGAGGCGGCGCGCCGCGCCTGGGACCAGGCGCTTGAACTCGGCACCGAGCACGGCTACCGCAACGCCCAGGCCACGGTGATCGCGCCGACCGGCACGATCGGGCTGGTGATGGACTGCGACACCACCGGCATCGAGCCCGATTTCGCCACCGTCAAGTTCAAGAAGCTGGCGGGTGGGGGCTACTTCAAGATCATCAACCGGACCGTGCCGGAGGCCCTGCGCACCCTGGGCTACGACGACAAGGAGATCGAGCGCATCGTCCGCTACGCGGTCGGCCACGGCTCGCTCAAAGGCGCCCCGGCGATCGACCACGAAGCGCTCAAGGACAAGGGATTCACCGCCGCCGCGTTGCAGACCCTCGAGGGCGACCTGGCCGGTGCCTTCGACATCAAGTTCGCGTTCAACAAGTGGACCCTGGGCGAGGAGTTCTGCACCAAGGCGCTCGGCTTCTCCACGGAAGAGCTCGACGACGTCGGCTTCGACATGCTGCGGGCCCTGGGCTTCAGCCGCGACGAGATCGAGGCTGCCAACGCCTACTGCTGCGGCGCGATGACCCTGGAAGGCGCGCCTGGGCTGAAGGAGGAGCACCTGCCGGTGTTCGACTGCGCCAACCCCTGCGGGCGCAAGGGCAAGCGCTACCTCTCGGTAGAGAGCCACATCCGCATGATGGCCGCCGCCCAGCCCTTCATCTCGGGCGCCATCTCCAAGACCATCAACATGCCCAACCAGGCGACTATCCAGGACTGCAAGGACGCCTACATGCTGTCCTGGCGCCTGGGGCTGAAGGCCAACGCGCTCTACCGCGACGGCTCGAAGCTGTCCCAGCCGCTGGCGGCCTCGACGCTGGGCCTGGACGATCTCGACGACGAGACGGCCGAGGACTTGGCTGAGAGCATCCTGGAGGCGCCGGCCGCCCAACGCGCCGAGATCGTCGCCGAGCGGGTGATCGAGCGGATCGTCGAGCGTGAGCGCCGCCGCCTGCCGCAGCGGCGCAAGGGCTACACCCAGAAGGCGATCATCGGCAATCACAAGGTCTATCTCAGGACCGGCGAGTACGAGGACGGCCGGGTCGGCGAGATCTTCATCGACATGCACAAGGAGGGCGCCGCTTTCCGCAGCCTGATGAACAACTTCGCCATCGCCATCTCGATCGGCCTGCAGTACGGCGTGCCCCTGGAGGAGTTCGTCGAGGCCTTCACCTTCACCCGCTTCGAGCCCTCGGGCATCGTCGAGGGGAACGACACGATCAAGATGGCGACCTCGGTGCTCGACTACATCTTCCGCGAGCTGGCGATCTCCTATCTGGGGCGCAACGACCTGGCCCACGCCGAGCCCGAGGATCTCCTGCCCGACACCATCGGGCGCGGCGCCAAGGCGGAAGATTCCCCCGCGCCGGCGGCCGATCCGGTCTACGAGGAGTTTCTCCGCGTCGCCTCGACGGGTTACGTCCGCAACCAATTCCTGGTCTTGAACGGAGGCGCCGGGACGGCCCAATCCGCTAGCAACGGGGCCGCCGCCAACGGCGCCGCCCAAGGACTCGCCGGCCACAGCGGCACCGCCGAAGCCCTGGCCGTCGAGGCCGTCGTCACCGAGACCGTCGACCGCGAGCTCACCTTGATGCGCGAGGCGCGCATGAAGGGCTACGAGGGCGACTCCTGCGGTGAATGCGGCAACTTTACCCTGGTGCGCAACGGGACCTGCCTCAAGTGCACGACCTGCGGCGCCACCAGCGGCTGTTCCTGAGGCTCGCCACGGCGGCCTCGACCTTTACTCTCTGTCTGGAGTTCTCCCTGTAAGACTTCGGGGCGGTTCGGCGGACCGCCCCGATTTTTGCCGTCAGGGGCGCCCGCGGCCTGCAGGACGGTCGCGGGTAAGGTGAATCCGCGCTTAACCGGCCACGCGGCAAAGGCGGGCTTGAAAATCAGCCCGGGAGTAGAGCCGTGAATCCTGCCCTACGGCAAGAAAACAAAGCAATTTCCGCATCTAGGGCCGATCGAGGGCACAAATAAGTCTCTTGCTTTTTTTGCCGAGCCCCACCACTTTTCGGATATCAGTTACTCGCCGGTTCGGCGTTCACGGGCATTGTCACGCCGACCAAGGCATGAAGCATCCCACGCAAGATCGGTGAGCTGAGACCCACCCGGGCGGTGCACGGGTGACGTAATGGAATCAAAGGAACTATCGATGGCGACTGGAACCGTGAAATGGTTCAACCCGGTTAAAGGCTACGGCTTCATCACCCCCGACGGGGGCGGATCCGATGCCTTTGTTCACATCTCCGCCGTAGAGCGCGCGGGACTTTCCTCGCTCGCCGAAGGGCAGAGGGTCACTTACGAATTGCAGCCGGGAAGAAACGGCAAGTCGTCGGCCGAGAACCTCTCACTAGCCGACTGACGCAAAGCTCACGAATTCCAGGCCCGCAGCGATGCGGGCCTTCTTCGTTCGGATCAACTCCAGGCACGGATTGGAGCCTTATGGCTCGGAAACCCAATTACGCCTTCGAACGGCGTGAACGACAAAAGGCCAAGGCGGAAAAGAAGGCGGAACGTCAACGCGCGAAGCAGGCCAAGGCGGAGCAGAGAACGGCGGATGATGCGGGCGAAAGCTCGGAACAGAGCGCCGAAAGCTTACCCGAAGGTTAGGACGCCCGGCCGACCACGGTTACAGCGACTTCGTTGCGCCGGAGAAAAGGCAAGGTCCAGGGCGGGTCGTAGAAGAAGGCGACAGGCTCGCCCGACGCTTCCCAGACGGAGCTGCCGAGCCGCATTAGCAGCGCTTCTTTCTTGGCGGCCACCCGTTCCTCGCCCCGTAAACCGGTGAAGCGCAGAGTCGCGACGGTCTGCGCCGGCAGTTCCACGATCCTGACGCGCGGATC
>JASJEC010000113.1 GCA_030064845.1 Kiloniellales bacterium | reverse complement strand
GGCCCCGGGGGATCTGCCCTTCCTTTATCAGCGCCCGCCCGATGGCGTAGAACGGCAGGCCGTTCGACGCCGCGAAGCCGACGCGCATGCGCCGGCCGTCGGGCAGGAGGACCTGGCCCGAGCCCTGGACGTGGAGGAAGAAAACGTCGACGGGATCGTCGGCCCAGAGCAGCTCGAGGTCGCGACCGGCCAGGATGCCCTGGTCGATCTCGGCCCGGGGGAAATAGGGAACGAGCTGGGCGCCGCGGACCCGCCCGAGGATCCTCTCGCCGGCGAGATCGGCCCGGAAGCGGCCGAGGTCGACGGAGATCAGGTCGCCCGGCCGCCGGTAGAGCGGCCAGCGGAAGCGCTCGTCGCGTTTCAGCGAGCCGCGCAGCTCGGCCTCGTAGTAGCCGGTGAAGAGTCCCAGATCGGAGTCCGGCGCCGCCACGCGGAACGGCCGGAACCAGCGCTCCAGCACGGCCCGAGCCGCCGCCTCGTCGCCCTCGGGCAGGGCGGCCACCGCCTGGCAGGGCGCGCGCCAGTCGGCGACCTGGCCGCCCATGGACTCCGGACCGACCGGCCGCGCGTCGGGCTGCTTGAGGAAACTTCCGCAGGAGAGCCTGAGGGCGGGCAGCGCCGAGTCGACCCGGTCCTCGCGCCAGCCGGGCAGCTCGTCGAAGCCGACCTCGGTCAGGAGGACCGCCGGCTCGGGCGGGGGCGGCGCGGCCTTCTCCGGCTCCTTGCCGCAGGCCGCGAGGGCGACCGCAAGGGCGAGACAGGAGAGCGCCGGGATGCGCCCGCTGATCGTGCGTGCCTTCATCGGCAGGATTCCCGTGCTGGGCGCGATCGCGCCCCTCCGCTAGTTGGAGCTGCGGGTCGCCACCAAGGTCCAGTTGGGATCGCGGCTGCGCGTGTTGCGCGCGAAGGTCCAGATATCGGTGATCGTCGCCACGTTGTTCGGGTCTCCGTCGACCACCTCGCCCGCGGCGTCGCGGGTCACGTTGACCTGTTCGGAGACGAACTTGATGGTCAGGAAGGCCGTCTTGCCTTGCAGCTCGGCCTCGATCAGCTCGGCTTCCTTGATGCCGACCAGCGTGGTCTCGAGGGATTCCTTGGCGCTCTCCCGTGCCTTGATGGCGCCGGAGAAGTCCTCGAAGACGTCGTTGCTGAGCAGCGGCCGCAGCGTCTTGGCGTCGCCCTGGGCGAACGACAGGATGATCATCTCGAAGGCGGCTTTGGCGCCGGGAATGAAGATGTCCGGATCGAATTCCCGGTCGGCGAGCTTGATCTGGGTCAGGCCGGTCTCGAGCGGCGTCGCGCCTTCGGGCGGAACGAAGTCCTCCGGCTCCTCTTTCGCGGCGCCGGGGGCGCGCTCGTCCCGCTCGCGGTCCGGCAGAGGAATGACCTTGTCTTCCTCGTTCTCCTCCTGCTTCTGCTGGAAGGGATCGAAGCGCGGCCTGGGCTCCTCGTGCCCGGTGCGCCGGCCCAGCACGCTGCGCAGGCGCAAGATCACGAAGCCCGCAATGGCGGCGAGCAGAATGACGTCGAAGAACTGGAACCCGTTGCCCATATAAGCGCTACTCGTCTGTTACGACGTCACCGGCGATTGCGTGGCGACGGACCGAGGGAAGGCTAGACCCTGTGATCGCTTTGCGGCTATAGCTGCCCGCTCGGGGAATGGCGCGGCGGTCGCGAGACTGCCTTTCTAACCTCTCGTACTCTAGATAAGAAAGCCATAAGGAAAAAGAAAGAGCTTCCATGGGCTTGGTAATCCTCCTCGCGCTGATCCTCGCGCCCCTGATAGAGATCGGCGTGTTCATCGAGGTGGGCGGCGCCCTCGGCCTTTGGCCGACTTTGGGCCTGATCGTCCTGACCGCGCTGCTCGGCGCCTGGCAGCTGCGGGTGCAGGGCCTGGCCACGCTGACCAAGGCGCGGTCCCAGATGGACCGCGGCGTCATGCCCGCGCGCGAGCTGTTCGACGGGCTCTGCCTGCTGGCGGCGGGCGCGCTGCTGTTGACCCCGGGATTCGTCACCGACTCCCTGGGGGCGCTGCTCTTCGTGCCGCCGTTCCGCGATTTCCTGCGTCGCAGGGCGGCCCAACACCTCGCCGAGCACGGCGAGGTCTACGTCCACGCCTCGGCCGGGCGCCGGCCGCCCGGCAACGGGGATGTCATCGACGGGGACTACCGCGACGTAACGGATAGCGAACCCAAGGACCCGCCACCGAAGCTGAAACCATGATCCTGATCCGCCACGGCCAATCCCACTTCAATCTTCATTTCGGGGCGACGCGCGTCGATCCCGGTATCGTCGATCCCACCCTGACCGACCTCGGCGCCGAGCAGATCCGCGCCGCCGCGGACCAGGTCCGCGATCAGGACGTGCGGGTCATCCTGGCCAGCCCCTACACACGCACCCTGGAGAGCGCCGACATCATCGCCAGGGAGCTGGGCGTGGCGGTGACCGTCGAGCCGATCGTCCGCGAGCGCGCGTTCTTCACCTGCGATATCGGCACGCCGCGCTCGGAGCTGAACGAGCGCTGGCCTCACTTCGATTTCGGAGACCTGAACGAGGTCTGGTGGCCGGCGGAGGAGAGCGAGGCGGAACTTGGCGTGCGCTGCACCCGCTTCCGGGAGGACATGTCGGCGAAGGAGTACTGGCGCCACGTGCTGGTGGTCACCCACTGGGGGTTCATCCGCGGCCTCACCGGACAGGCGGTGGAGAACGCCGCCGTGGTGTCCTTCGATCCGGTCAACGGCGAGGTCCCCGTCCTTTCCGACTGAGGCCCTCTCGGACTGAGGCGCGCCCGTTGTTGTGCCCGGCCGCCATCCGTGTTAGCGAAGCCGCCGCTCCGGAGCGGCGCCAGGTCCGCTTCCGGCGACGACCAGCCCTGCTCTGAGGAGAGACGACCATGGCGGAAAGCGAAGCAACGGAAACGGGTTCGGGAGAGGCGCCCGCCTCGAACGCCCGCCTGCTGCTCAACACCCACTACGTCAGGGACCTCTCGTTCGAGAATCCCAACGCGCCGATGGTCTACGCCGACCTGCCGTCGGCGCCGACGATCGACGTCACGGTCAACGTCGACGTACGAAACCTTCAGGAGCGCCTCTTCGAGGTCGTTCTGAGCATGCGGGTCAAGGCCCATGCGGAGGAGCTGACGGTGTTCCTCGTCGAGCTTGATTTCGCCGGCCTCGCCACGGTCGGCGATGCCGTGCCGGAGCCGGAAGTCGAGAAGATGCTGCTGATCGACGTGCCGCGCTTCCTGTTCCCCTTCGCCCGCGCGGTGGTCAGCGACGTGACCCGGGACGGCGGCTTTCCGCCGCTGCTGATCAACCCGATCGATTTCGAAGACCTCTACGAGAGCCGCCAGGCGCGAGACGCCGAGCTGGCCCAGTCCGCCGGTCAATAACGGGAAGAGGTCGGCGCTCGTAGGGCGATGTCGTGCTCGCAGTCGTATCTCGAGCCCGGATCTTTCTCCCGAAATAAATAGACCTGCTCCCAGGTTTCGTCCCACCCGCCCTGCTTGGTCAGGGAGCGCTGCGCGCCTGAAGCGTCAGTCTTGACCACACACCAGATCGCCAGGTCGCAGGAAGCCATGGAATCGAAGTAGGCGTCCAGGAAGGTCTCAAACCAGGACGTGTCCACGCCGATGGAGCGCTGGCTCTCGTCCCCATCCAGAAACACGAGACCCCAGGGATGCTTGGGTCCGAAGCCCTCTTCGCAGTAGGCGATACCCGTGTTGCTTGCCTTGTGCTCGAAGACCGACCAACAGGGAAATCGCTGGCCAGGTTCGCCGTAATCCCAAAGCCTCATCACTTCTTTGGGTTCGACGCGCAGATCTCGGATATGGGATAAAACCCGCGGCTCGGAGACCCTCTCGAGGTCCGAGTCGACCAGCCGATTGACAAGGTACGCGTCGAGGACCATCCCCGCCGCCAGCCGCTACCGCGCCCAGATCGGGTCGCTCAGCGTCTCCAGCATGGCCGCATGGGACCGCAGCTCTTCCGCCGTGGGCGCGTGCGGACGCGCCGGCCGGACCGGCCGCTTGACCGCCGCCACCGGTTGGGCCGATTCCCGCCGGTCGAGATCGAAGCCCGGCTGACGGCCGCCGCTCAGTTCGAGGTACACCTCCGAGAGCAGCTCGCAATCGAGAAAGGCGCCGTGCAGGCTGCGCGCCGAGTTGTCGATCCCGAGGCGCCGGCAGAGCGCGTCCAGGCTGACCTGGGCGCCGGGATACTTGGCCCGCGCCAGCGCCACGGTATCGACCGCGCGGGCGGGGCTGAGCGGCCGGTGGCCCAGCCGCGTCAGCTCGGCGTTGAGGAACTTGAGGTCGAAGGCCGCGTTGTGAATGACCAGACGCGCGTCGCCCAGGAAGGCGAGCAGCTCTTCGGCCACCTCGGCGAACCTCGGCTTGTCGCGCAGGAAATCCTCGCTCAGGCCGTGAACGCGGAACGCCTCCTCGGGCATGTCGCGCTCCGGGTTCAGGTAGGTCTGGTAGTCCTTGCCCGTCCGCACGCCGTTGACCAGCTCCATGCCGGCGATCTCGACGATCCGGTGGCCGGCCTCCGGTTCGAGCCCGGTGGTTTCGGTGTCGAGAACGATCTCACGCATGACGGATCCTGGCCGGTGCGAACTTGGGCTGCGAGCGCGGCGGCCAGTGCCGCCCTTCTCGCCGCTGCAAGAGTCTGACGATCGCGGCGAGTCGACGCAAGGTCTCGCGTTTGCCGGCGCCGGTGGAGACCACGAAGTCGGCGCGGCGGCGCTTCTCGCGGTCGCTCATCTGCTGGGCGCGGATCGCTCGCAGCTTCTCGCGGGTCATGCCGGGCCGGGCGAGCACGCGGGCCGCCTGGATCCGGGCCGGCGCGCTGACCACGACCACGGCGTCGCACGAGGCTTCGCCGCCGGTCTCGAACAGCAGTGGGATGTCGAGCACGACCAGCGGCACGCGGCGGCGGGCCATCGAGGCCAGAAAGCGGCGGGTCCGGCGGCGCACCAGGGGGTGAAGAATGGCTTCCAGGTCGGCCAACGCCTTGGCGTCCTTGAACACGATCGCGCCGAGCGCCTGGCGGTCGACGGCGCCCGCCTTGACCGCCTGGGGGAAGCGCCGGGCCACGGCGGGCACCGCCTCGCCGCCCTTCGCCGTCAGGCGGTGAACCGCCGCATCGGCCTCATGCACCGGGACGCCGAGCCGCCGGAACACCTGCGCGGCGTGGCTCTTGCCCATGCCGATCGATCCGGTAAGGCCGAGGATGACCATGGCGCTTCAGGCGCCGAGAACGAAGCGGCGCAGATCGTCGGTGACCTCGGGCTCTACGCCGAACCAGCGGGCGAAGCCGGGACGGGCCTGATGCAGAAGCATGCCGAGGCCGTCCACCACCGGGTTGCCGTGGCGCCGCGCCGCCGCCAGCAGCGCGGTCTCGAGAGGGTTGTAGACGATGTCGTAGACCGCCGCGCCGGCCGGCAATCCCCCCAGGTCGAGCGCCAGCGGCGGCTGGCCGGTCATGCCGAGCGAGGTCGTGTTAACCAGCAGGTTGGCCTCGGCCAAGGCGCCGGCGGGCGGCCAGGCGATCGTGGTGACCGGCCCTCCAAGCGACTTGGCCAGCGCCGCCGCACGTTCGGCCGTGCGGTTGGCGACGCGGACCTCGGGCGCCCCCGCGTCGATCAGGGCCACGGCAACGGCGCGGGCCGCACCGCCCGCGCCCAGGACGACCGCCGGCCCGACCTCGGCGCGCCACGCGGGCAGAGTCTGCCGCAGGTGCGCGAGGAACCCGAAGGCGTCGCTGTTGGCGCCGAGCGTCTTGCCGTCCTCGAACACGATGGTGTTGACCGCGCCGATGCGTTCCGCCACCGGGTCGACCGAATCGCAGGCCGCCAGGGCCGCCAGCTTGTGGGGCAGGGTCACGTTGACGCCGCGGAACCCGAGCGACGCCAGGGCGTCGAGCACCTTCGCGAAGGCATCGGGCTCGACCGGCAGCGGCAGGTAGGCGCCGTCGATCCCGTGATGCTGCAGCCAGTAGCCGTGGAGCCGCGGCGACAGCGAGTGGGCGACCGGCCAGCCCATGACGCCGGCGAGGCGCGCGGCACCGCTCAGGATCATGGCCGGAGTACCTTCTGGGCGCGCAGGAAATCGAGCAGCGGCAGCAGCGGCAGGCCGAGAACCGTGAAGAAGTCGCCCTCGACCCGGCTGAACAGCTGGGCGCCCAGGCCCTCGAGCTGATAGGCGCCAACCGACTCGCAGGCGCGCGCGCCGACCGCCGCCAGATAGTCCTCGATGAAGGCATCGCTAAGCGGCCGCATGGTCAGCTGCGCCTGGTCGGCCGCGTGCCAGAGGTAGCCGTCGTCGCGCACCGCGCAGACGGCGGAGATCAGGCGGTGCGTCCGGCCGCTGAGGCGCCGCAGGTGCGCCGCGGCCTCGGCCCGATCGCGCGGCTTGTCGAGCAGGGCGCCCTCGAGGTCAAGGACCTGATCGGCGCCGATCACCAGGGCGCCGGCGCGGCGCTGGGACACGCGGCGGGCCTTGAGCTCAGCGAGTGTCTCGGCGACTTGGGCCGGCGTCGCCTGCTCGGCCGCCAGCGAGTTCTTGATTTCGGCCTCGTCGACCTGGGCCGGGTCGGCGGCGACCGACACACCGGCTTCGGCCAACATGCGGGCGCGGGACCGGCTGGCCGAGGCGAGCACGACGGCAATGGCGCCGTCCTGCAGGGCCGCGGCGCTCACGCCGGCTGACCGCCGCGGTGGGCGGCAAGGTGGTTCAGGATCGTCGCCGCCGTCTCCTCGATCGAACGGCGGGTCACATCGATAACCGGCCAGTCGTGCCGGCTGCACAGGCGGCGCGCGACCGCCACCTCCTCCTTGACGCTCTCGAGGTCGGTGTAGTCGGTCTCCTCGCCGTGCGCGGCCATCATGCGCATGCGGTTGCGCCGCAGCTGGACCAGCCGCGCGGGATCCTTGGTCAGCCCGACGATCAGGGGCGCCCGCAGGGTGAGCAGTTCCTCGGGCAAGGGGCAGCCGGGAACGATCGGCACGTTGGCCGCCTTGATGCCCCGGTTGGCCAGATAGATGCAGGTCGGCGTCTTCGAGGTTCGCGACACGCCGACCAGGATGATGTCGGCCTGCTCCAGGTGTGCGCTCGACTGCCCGTCGTCGTGTGACAGCGCGAAGTTCATGGCGTCGATGCGCTGGAAGTAGCCCGCGTCCATGACGTGCTGCAGACCCGGTCGGCCGCTCATCTCGACCTTGAAGACGCCGGCCAGAGCGTGGATCACCGGATCGAGGATCGGCACGCAGACCACGCCGAGCTCCCGGCAGCCGTCGATCAGCCTTTTGCGCAGGTCGTCGTTGACGATGGTGCAGAGCACGACACCGGGCTCGCGCTCGATGCCGCGCAGCACCTTCTCCATTTGCCCCTTCGTCCGAATCAGGGACCAGACATGCTCGTGCGGCTCGACGCCGGCGAACTGCACCAGGCAGGCGCGGGCCACCGAGCTGACGGTTTCACCCGTGGCGTCGGACACCAGGTGCATGTGATAGACGGTCATGTCC
>JASJEC010000112.1 GCA_030064845.1 Kiloniellales bacterium | reverse complement strand
CGGTGCAGGATGAAGGCGCTGTGCAGCAGGCTGACCGGCACGTAGTCCGACGAAAGCGCGTCGAGAGCGCCCTGGGCGGCCAGCTCGATCGCGGCGATGTTGCCGGAGTGGGAGCCGCCGCGCACCACGTTGGGCGCGCCGGCGACGGTCTCCAGGCCGCGCCGGCCGGCGGCCTGCGCCGCCTCGATCGTGGTCGGGAACTCGGAGATCGTGAAGCCGAGCCCCGCCGCCTCCTCGATGTGCGCCTCGGTGGCGTCGTCGTGGCTGGCCAGCCGCAGGTTGCGTTCCCGGCAGGCCCCGGCCAGGCGGATCCGGTTGCCGGCAGCGAAGCGATGATGGTCCTCGGTCTGCGCGGCGATCATCGCGTCGACCGCGGCGCGGTCCAGCTTGTAGCGCCCCTGGTAGTATTCCTTGAAACGCTCGACATCGACGAACTGCCGCTGTCCGGGCGTGTGGTCCATCACGGAAACCAGGGAAAGCAGCGGCTCTTCACCAAAATGATCAAAGTGATTCAATACGTTGCTGACCGATACTTCACAGCGGAGGTGAAGCCAGTGCTCGGCCCGGAGCCGGCCCCTGCGCTGCGCCTCGGCGATATGCCCGACGGTGTCACGGACCCGGTCGAGACGGTAGGTGTCCGAGTGGCGGTCGCCGATGCGCAGGGCGTCGAGCACCGTCGTGATGCCGGCGGCGGCGATCTGGGCGTCGTGGGCCAGGAGCGCGGGCAGCGTCGGCCAGATCACGCCCGGGCGCGGCGCGAGGTGGACTTCGAGATTGTCGGTATGCAGCTCGACCAGGCCCGGGAGCAGATAGTCGCCCTCCATGTCCTGGGCCGTAGGCAGGCGGCTGCGCCCTTCTTCGACACGGCTGATCCGGCCGCCGGACAAGACGACGGTGCCGTCGATCTCGCGGTCCGCCAGCACCACTCTCGCGTTGGTCAGCGCGACTTCCGGTTTCATGCCGCGCGGCTTTCCAGGGTCATGGGGAACTCCCGATCGCAGATCGCCCGGCGCGCGTCGCGGTCGTGAAAGATGCCGACGATCGCCGCGCCCCGGTCGCGGGCTTCGCCGAGCAATTCCAGAACGGTGCCGCGGTTGGCGGCATCCAGCGACGCCGTCGGTTCGTCGACCAGCAGGATCGGGTAGTCGACGATCAGGGTCCGCGCGATGTTGACGCGCTGCTGCTCGCCGCCGGAGAAGGTCGCCGGCGGCAGAGGCCAGAGCGCTTCGGGTATCCGCAGGCGGCGCAGGAGCTCCTGCGCCCGCGACCTGGCCGCGTCCGGCGCGATCCCCAGGGCGCGGAGCGGCTCGCAGACCAGGTCGAGCGTCGCGACCCGCGGTATGACCCGCAGGAACTGACTGACATAGCCGAGCGTGGTGCGGCGCACGTCCAGGATCTCGCGCGGCTCGGCCGCGACCAGGTCGAGTATCCCGCCGCGATGACGGACCAGGACCTCGCCGGCCTGCGGCATATAGTTGCCGTAGAGGCAGCGCAAGAGAGTCGACTTTCCCGCCCCCGATGGACCTGTCAGCGCTAGGCATTCTCCAGGTTGAACCGCCAAAGAAACGCCGGACAGAACCGGCAGCCTGATCCCGCCCTGTGTATGCAATGTGAAGGTCTTATGAAGCTCGCGTGCCACCAGGAGCGCCGTTTCTTCCATATCCGCCTCGCTCATACCGGGAGAATCGAGGATACGAGCATCTGGGTATAGGGATGCTCCGGGTCGTCCAGCACGCGATCGGTCAGGCCGCTCTCGACCACCTGGCCCGTGTGCATCACCATCATCCGGTGCGACAGCAGCCGGGCGACCGCCAGGTCGTGGGTGACCACGACCGCCGAGAGTCCCAGCTCGAGCACAAGCGAGCGCAGCAGATCGAGCAGACGCGCCTGCACTGAGACGTCGAGACTGCCGGTCGGCTCGTCCATGAACACCAGCCGGGGATGGGTCACCAGGTTGCGCGCGATCTGCAGCCGCTGCTGCATGCCGCCGGAGAAGGCGGCGGGCGTGTCGTCGATCCGATCCTGGTCGAGCTCGACCCGCCCCATCCAGTCCTCCGCCGCGCCGCGGATCCGGCCGTAGTGGCGCTGGCCGACCGCCATCAGCCGCTCACCGATATTGCCGCCGGCGCTCACCGTCATGCGCAGGCCGTCGCGCGGGGTCTGGTGCACGAAACCCCAGTCGGTGCGCATCAGGAAACGCCGCTCCGATTCCGTCAGCGAGGCCAAGTCGACCAGGACGTCGCCGCGCCGCCGGTAGGCCACGCTGCCGCTCTGCAGCGGCAGCTGGGCCGAGAGGCAGCGCAGCAGGGTGGTCTTGCCCGATCCCGACTCGCCGACGATCGCGAGCACCTCCCCCGGCCAGAGGTCGAAGCCGACGTCGCGGCAGCCGAGCTGCGCGCCGTAGGCGTAGGTCACGCCTTGGGCGCGCAGCAGGGGGCCTTCGGGTGCGCTCACGCCGCGCCCTCCCCGCCCTCGCCGCGCCGCTTGGCGCAGAAGTCCGTATCCGAGCAGACGAACATGCGCCCGCCGCGATCGTCGGTCACGATCTCGTCGAGGAAGGAATTCGCGCAGCCGCAGAGCGCGCAGGTCTCCGACCAGCGCTGGACCTCGAAGGGATGGTCCTCGAAGTCGAGGCTCACGACCTTGGTATGGGGCGGGATCGCGTAGATCCGTTTCTCCCGCCCTGCGCCGAACAGCTGCAGGGCGGCCATGCGGTCCATCTTGGGATTGTCGAACTTGGGCGTCGGCGAGGGATCGCTGACGTAGCGGTCGTCGACCATCACGGGGTAGGCGTAGGTCGTGGCGATGTGTCCGTGCCGGGCGATATCCTCGTAGAGCTTGACGTGCATCAGACCGTAGTCGCCGAGCGCGTGCATGGTCCGGGTCTCGGTCTCCCTCGGCTCGAGAAAGCGCAGGGGCTCGGGAATCGGCACCTGGAACACCAGGATCTGATCCTCGCGCAGAGGCTGCTCCGGGATCCGGTGCCGGGTCTGGATGATGCTGGCGTCGCCGGTATCGCCGGTCGTCTCGACGCCGGTCGTGCGCTCGAAGAAGCGGCGGATCGACACGGCGTTGGTGGTGTCGTCGGCGCCTTGATCGATCACCTTGAGCACGTCGTCCGGCCCGATGATCGCGGCCGTCACCTGCACGCCGCCGGTGCCCCAGCCGTAGGGCATGGGCATCTCGCGGCTGGCGAAAGGCACCTGGTAGCCGGGGATGGCCACCGCCTTGAGCAGGGCGCGCCGGATCATGCGCTTGGTGGACTCGTCCAGGAAGGCGAAGTTGTAGGCGGGATCGCGCTCGGTCCGGGCGCTATTCCGCGGCTTCGTTCGCGCCCGGCTCATGGGAGGCCCTCATCTTGCGCACCAGTTCGAGTTCCGATTGGAAGTCGACGTAGTGCGGCAGTTTCAGGTGTTCGACGAAGCCCGTGGCCTGGACGTTGTCGCTGTGCGACAGCACGAACTCCTCGTCCTGGGCGGGCGCATCGACCGCTTCGCCAAGTTCCCGGGCGCGCAGCGCGCGGTCGACCAGCGCCATGGCCATGGCTTTGCGCTCGGAGTGACCGAAGGCGAGCCCGTAGCCCTGGGTGAACTGCGGCGGCACGTCGGCCGAGCCCTTGAACTGATTGATCATCTGGCACTCCGTGACGGCGATCTCGCCGATCTCGACCGCGAACCCGAGGTCTTCCGACACCACCTCGATCGCCACCCGCCCGTGGCGGATCTCGCCGGCGAAGGGGTGGGTCCGGCCGTAGCCGCGCTGGGTCGAATAGCCGAGGCCGAGCAGAAAGCCCTCGTCGGCGCGTGCCAGGTTCTGCAGGCGCAGGTCGCGGTCCGCGGGGAAGCTCAGCGGCGCCCGGGTCAGGTCGCCGACCTCGCGTTCGTCCGAGGGCGCCTCGCGCTCGATCAAGCCGTCGCGGTCGAGCAGGTCCACGACGCGCGGCATCGCCTCGGTCCCGTCGCTGGTCGCGTGATCGGGGGCCTGCGCCTCTTCCTGCGGCGGCGGCCCGCCGCCCTCCGCCGCCAGGGAGAAGTCGAGCAGCCGGTGGGTGTAGTCGAAGGTCGGGCCGAGCACCTGGCCGCCGGGAAGATCCTTGAAGGTCGCCGAGATGCGCCGCACCGCGGCCATGGCGCCGGTGTCCAGCGGCTCGCTGTAGCCCACACGCGGCAGGGTCGTCCGGTATGCGCGCAGCAGGAAGATCGCCTCGATCAGGTCGCCCCGCGCCTGCTTGATCGCCAGGGCGGCGGCCTCGCGGTCGTAGAGCGAGCCCTCGGACATGACCCGGTCGACCGCCAGGCCGAGCTGCTCGGAGATCTGCGCGAGCGAGAGCTCGGGCACCTTGGGGTCGCCCCTTCGCGCCTCGGCCTGCTGACGATGCGCCGCGGCGATCGCCTTCTCCCCGCCTTTGACCGCGACGTACATCAGTCGACCTCCACCCGCGTCGAGCGCGGCAGCGCGGCGAGACGGGACGGCGCGGCAAAGATCAGGTCGACCCCGCGCGGAAAGCGTGCCCGGTTGGCCGCCGCCTGAGACCAGAAGCCGGGCGGCAGCGGCCCGGCGTCGAAGCGCTGGCTATTGGCGATGCCGGGACCGGACAGGCGGGGGCCCGCGCCGGCCCGGATCTCCTCGACCTGCAGGATCAGCGTGGTCGAGCGGTCGGGATAGGCCGCGCTGCCTTGGTTGAACCGCTCCAGCGCCGGCACGGCCCCGGTCTCGGCGATCAGCGCGAAGCCCGCCTCCGCCGGGTCCTCGGTCAGCGGGCTGCCGCAGTGAAAGGCGAGGAACCGGCGCAGGCCGTCGGAGCCGCGGGCCGCGGGGTC
This sequence comes from Kiloniellales bacterium, assembly GCA_030064845.1. Classification (NCBI taxonomy): domain Bacteria; kingdom Pseudomonadati; phylum Pseudomonadota; class Alphaproteobacteria; order Rhodospirillales; species Kiloniellales bacterium. The sequence continues at coordinate 2,416 of JASJEC010000112.1, read as the reverse complement.
GAGCCAGAGCCGGGTATCGACATCGAGCAGCGTGAGGCAGACGGCGGCGGCCACTGGGCCCAGCGGCGCCGGCGGGTCCAGATTGGGCGAGACGTCCTGCACCCTGCCCGGTTGCGCCATGGCCGCCAGCACCGCGCGGAAGACCTCCTGGCTTTCCATCACCGGATCGTCGAAGCCCGCCGTCGGCGGCAGATCGGCGTTTGGCGCGGTCATGGCCCTCAGTCCTCGCCGCGCACGAGCGTGAAGAACTCGACCTTGGTCGCGGCCGCGGCCGCCGCCCGCGCCCTGTCGGCCGCCGCCCGGGCGCGCTCCAGCCTGGCAAGAAGGTCCCGTTCCAGGGCCGGCCGGCGCCGCGGGTCCTGCAGCAAGGCGTCGAAGCAGGCCGCCAGCTCGGCGTGGCGGGCGTCGCGCCCGGCCACGGTGGCGTGGCCGCTATAGCCCTCTTCCGTCGCAAGCACGCAGCGAGTCACCGTCATCTCGCCGAGATTGAACGCCTGTCCCGTGCCGCCGGCCCGTCCGCGCACCATGACCAGGCCGGTCTCTGGCCTGCGCAGCCAACGGCGGCTCGGCGGGTCCTCCAGGGCATCCCACACCGCCTCGAGATCTTCGGGCGACGCCCTGGCCAGCAAGGACATCCAAGCCCGTCGCGCCGCGATCGCCGGATCCGCAGCGGTTTCGGCTGCTGTCTTATGTCCGTCGGCGTCTTGCACCTTGCGTGTCCCACCCGGATGTTTGATAGTATTCGTCTAGACGTCCATATCTTTTCTAATCATGCCTCCCTTTCATGCCGGGAGCAAGGCGCAGGAATGAAGTTTTGGTGACAGAGACCAGCGACGGTCGAGGACTGGAACGTGGCCAGGGTGTCGCCCTCTGGCGCCAGATCGAGCAGCGCCTCGCGGACGAGATCGCCCGGGGCGTCTTGGCCGGCGGACAGAAGCTGCCGACCGAGGCGACGCTGGCCGCGAGTTTCGGCGTGAACCGCCATACCCTCCGTCAGGCCATGGCGGCGCTCGCCGAACGGGGCCTGATCCGGATCGAGCAGGGCCGCGGCACCTTCGTCCAAGACAACGTGGTCGAATACCTGATCGGCAAGCGAACCCGTTTCAGCGAGATCATCTCGCGCCAGAACCGGCAAGCCGTGGGGTTCCTACTGCGCAGCGCGCGAATCGAGGCGGACGAGGAGATTGCGCGGGAACTCGGCGTCCGTCGCAGGACGCCCTGTCTCTTTCTCGAGACCTTCCACGAGGTCGACGGCCAGGCCCTCTCGATGAACAGCGGCTTCTTCCCGGCCAGCCGCTTTCCCGACCTGATCGCGGTCTACCAAGAGACCCGCTCCATCACCAGGGCATTCGCGCGTCACGGCCTGGAAGACTACTGGCGCAAGGTCACCCGCGTTACCGCACGCATGCCGACCGACGAGGAAGCCGCGCAGCTGCGCCAGGCCCGGAGCCGGCCGGTTCTCGCGGTCGAGAGTGTGAACGTCGACGAGGCCGGCAAGCCGGTGCAGTTCAGCCGTACTCGGTTCGCCGCGGACCGGACGCAGTTGATCTTTCAGACCTGAAAGGCTGAAGGGGTCATTCATTTGACATGGATCATGGCAACCGAAGTAACTTGACATCAACCATACCGCGTCAAGGATGCCTCGACCCTCAACAAACGCCCGAGTCTCAACAAACCGAAGGTGCTTCACCGGCATGTCCGCTTCGAACCTCGCAAGCGCCGCCGCGCGCGGTTTTTCCTGCTTCGCTCTGGCCGCCTCGCTGGCGTCAGTGTTGCTGTTCTCGAGTCCCGACGCGCGGGCCCAGAGCCAGTCCGAGTCGTCCGACTTCAATTGGGAGTTCCTGCCGGACGACACGCTCGATAAGGGGTTCTATCAAAGCTACCTCTACGGCGTTCCCGACAACCCGAGCGACGATTGGGTGCTGGCCTACGGCGGCCGTCTCTACGATCTCTGGTGGGTTGTGTTGCTGGTCGACCCGCCGGCCGGCCGTCACCCCTCCTACCCCAAGGCCGGCGTCGCGGCGGATCTGGAGACCTGGCGCTGCGTTTCCTGCCACGGATGGGACTATCGCGGCCGTGACGGCAACTTCGCCAGCGGCCCGAACTACACCGGCATCAAAGGCATCAACGGCAAGGTCGGGGCGGACCCCAAAGAGATCGAGCGCATCCTGCGCGCGCCGGAGCACGGCTTTACCGAGGAAATGATCCCGGACAATGCGCTCTCGGCCCTGGCGCTCTTCGTCGCCAATGGCCAGGACGATCCGACCGCCCAGATCGACTCGAACACGCGCAGGGTCCGAGGCCGCCCGGATGAGGGGCGCCGGTTGTTCCAGACGATCTGCGCGATCTGCCATGATTTCGACGGCCGCGCCTACATAACCGGAGAAGGCGACGGCCTGAACACCCTCGGCGCGAT
>JASJEC010000111.1 GCA_030064845.1 Kiloniellales bacterium | reverse complement strand
GCGGCAGCGGGCCGATTTCGCCGGATCCCTTCGGGACGGGGCGCATTTGCGCCGGGGCGGCGTCGCGGAAGGCCTTGTGGGGCCCCACCCCACGGCGCCTCCCGCTCCTGGCCCCGGCGCAAATCCGCTCCCGCCAGGAGCGCGCCGTGAATGTCAACAGGCCCTAGGCGAGGCGCAAGCATGAAGGAAGGAGAGACATGATCGGTCGGCTCAATCACGTCGCCATCGCGGTGCCCGACCTGGCGGCCGCGTCGGCGCTCTACCGCCAGACACTGGGCGCCACGGTCTCCGAACCGGTCGACCAGCCCGAGCACGGCGTCACCGTGGTCTTCGTCGAACTGCCCAACACCAAGATCGAGCTGCTCCATCCCCTGGGCGCCGATTCGCCGATCGCCGGCTTCCTGGAACGCAACCAGTCGGGCGGGATCCACCATATCTGCTACGAAGTTGGTGACATCCTCGCCGCGCGCGACAAGCTGGTCGCCGAGGGCGCCAGGGTGCTGGGCGACGGCGAGCCCAAGATCGGCGCCCACGACAAGCCGGTGCTCTTCCTGCACCCCAAGGACTTCTGCGGCACCCTGGTCGAGCTGGAACAGGTCTAGTCATGGAGATCGCTGGTTTGTCATGCCCGGGCTCGACCCGGGCATCCAGGTTTGCGGGGCGCCCTGGATTGCTGAGCCGGGACCCGGCAAAGACAAGAATGGTGATTCTGCCTGAAGGTGGTCACCGAGCATGAGTGTCTTTACCGGGATACTGGTCTTTACCCTGATCTGGTGGGTGGTGCTCTTCACCGTCCTGCCCTGGGGGCTCAGGGTGCCCGACGAGCAGGAGCCGGGCCACGCCTCGAGCGCGCCGACCAATCCGAACTTGGTGAAGAAGTTCATCATCACGACGGTGATCGCGACCCTGCTGTTCGGCGTCGCCTACTACCTGATCGAGAGCGACCTGATCTCGTTCAGGAACCCTTGAGACCAGGCGGGGTGGGCTCCCGCTACTCTCATGCTCTTTCCAATGGATTAAGCTCTCACCACTAGTCTCTACCGGTGCGCTTGATCTCCAGAGCCATACTCGCGCTTCTCCTGCTGACCCCGGCCGCTGGGCACTTGTCCGCGTCGGACGCGGTCATCGAGATCTCGGGCGAGGACTGCCGCCGCCTCTTGGTCCAGGCCGATCAGAACGGCGCGTCCTACCGGCCCGGTGTCGACGTCCGCGGCGAGGCCGTTGCGCCGGCGGATCTCGACCCCGGAGGCGCGCTCCCCTTGTCCGAGACCTTCGAGATCCTGGTTACGGTCGATGTGATGGAGCGGCTCGGCCTCGGCGCCAGGGAGGGCTTCGAGGCCGAAGCCCTGATCGGCGTCGTCGAGGTCCAGGGCACGGAGGTCACCTTCAATGGCCAACCCTTGACGCGCGATGCGGCGAGCAGCCTGGCGGCGCTCTGCCGCGAGGCCATGGCCAGGACCCCGCCGAGAGTGCGCTGATCCCGTCCATCCCGGCCTTGCGTTAAGGCCGGATTAACGTGCTTCCGTCAGGTTGAAGGCCGCGAAAAAGGAGGTTCGGCCATGGCAACCAATGCGACCGTCGCGCGCTCGGTATTGACGCCGGCGATATCCACCATGATCGCGGACGGCGACATCAGCGGTTTCGAGTCCACCCAGATCGCCAATCTCTGTGCCTTCAGTCCGATCTACGGCGATATCAGCCGGAGCGACCTCGACGGCATCATCGAGGAGGTCCTGGAAGAGATCGTCAACCAGGGCCATCCGGAGACGATCAGGCGCGCGGGCGCCACGCTCTCGCCGGCGCTGCGCGAGACCGCGCTCTGCTTCGCCATGCGGATCGCCATGGCTGACGGCAGCATCAACGACAGCGAGCGGGAGGCCTTGGTCCAGACCGCCGAGCAGCTGTCGATCGACCCCGCAATCTTCGATCAGATCCTCGACGTCGTGACCATGATGCAGCGTCCCGCGGCCGCCGCCTGACGCTACTCCGCCGCCTGCAGCCCCGTCCGGGCCCGCGCGGCGGGCTTCTTGTGGAACCTGCCGTCCTTCATGATGCCGAGCAGGCGGTCCTGGTCCTGCAGGATCTTGAGGTCGGTCAGGGGGTCGCCGTCGACCAGCAGCAGGTCGGCCAGGTAGCCTTCCTTCACCTGGCCAAGCTCGTGGCCCTGCATCATGATCTCGCCGCCCAGCTTGGTGGCCGCCACGATCGCCTCCATGGGCGTGAAGTCGAACAGCTCGACGAAGTGGACTAGGTCGCGGGCGTTGGTGCCGTGCGGGTTCCAGGCGAAGCCGTAATCGCCGCCGGGCACGATCCTGACCCCGCGCTTCTTCAGCTCCTTCATGTTCCCGGCGGCGATCTCCAGCTCCCGGGCGATGCCGAGATCGGCGGCGACCTCGGGCGTGATGCCCCAGTCCGAGGCCTCGTTCAAGGTGGCGTAGGAGATGCCGATGGTCGGGCCGACGAAGATCCGGTCTTTCTGCGCCTCGAGCTGGTCTAGCGCCTCTTCGTCACTGAGGGTGGCGTGGTAGATCAGCTCGACACCGTACTTGAGAGACATCTTGACCGAGCCCGCGCTGCGCGCGTGGGCTGCGACCCGCTTGCCGCGGGACTCCGCGACCTCACAGACCGCCGCCACCTCGGCCTCGTTCATCACCGTCTGGTGGGCCCGGGCGAAGGGCACGAACTCGTCGCCCGAGGGGTTGATCTTGAGCGTATCGACCCCCTCGCGGCACATCTCGCGGCTCAGCTGGCGGAACTGATCCGGGCCGTCGGCGATGATCGCGAAGGTTTCGCGATCGAGGTGATAGAGGTTCACGTCGCCGAGGCCGCCGGTGACGGTCATCTCCGGCGAGGCGGCCAGCAGGCGCGGGCCCGGGATGTCGCCGGCGTTGATCGCGTCGCGGATGACGATATCGAGCCTGGCCTTGGCGGCGGCCGCGCTGCAAACGCTGGTGAAGCCCTGGTCGAGATAGAGCTTGGCGTTCTTCATGGTGAGCAGCGTGTGCTCCTCGGGCGGAATGTTGCCGATCTCTTCCAGGCTGCTCGCGTTGTTGAAGCTCAAGTGGCCGTGCGCCTCGCACATGCCCGGCATGAGAGTCGCGCCACCGCCGTCGACAACCTCGTGGCCGTCGTGGGGGAGGGAGGCGCCGTCCTGCGCGATGGACTTGATCCGCTGGCCCTCGACCAGAACCTCGGCCGAATAGGGCGCGGCGCCGCTGCCGTCGAGGATCCTGACATTGGTGAAGAGTGTAGCCATAGCGCCTGTCTCCCGGGGATATTCGTGATCGCATTTGGTTTAGTGAATACTACAAAAAGTGCTGTTCGGGGACCACCGCCAATCCGCTAAACAGCGGGGAAACCGGGCGCACAAAGCAGCGATTCGGATTAACCCGTTGAAAAAAAAGAGAAACTCTATCGATAGCCTGGCTGCATCGCCGGGGGGAGGCGCCGGGGGCCGCACTTGACGCCGGTTTAGTTTAGTAACTAAACTTTCGCAACGGTTCGGGAAGCATCGCCGGAAGGCTGTCCGGCGCGGCAAGATCGAGAACCAATAAAGAAAAGCGGCAGAAAGGGAGGAAACCACCATGCGCGCTTTGAAGACCCTCGCCATGGCCGGCGTGATCGCGGCGGCCGGCGTTACCGCGTCGCAGGCACAGGACAAGGAGATCACCTTGTGCTGGGCTGCCTGGGATCCAGCGAACGCGCTGGTCGAGTTGTCTAAGGACTTCACCGCGGAAACGGGCATCGCGATGAAGTTCGAGTTCGTGCCCTGGACCAACTTCGCCGACCGCTTCCTGAACGAGCTGAACTCCGGCGGCAAGCTCTGCGACCTCCTGATCGGCGACAGCCAGTGGATCGGTGGCTCGGCCACCTACAACCACTACGTCAAGCTGAACGACTTCTTCGAGAAGGAAGGCATCTCGATGGATGACTTCCTGCCGGCCACGGTCTACGCCTACTCGACCTGGCCCAAGGGCGCGCCGGAGTACTGGGCGCTGCCGGCCATGGGCGACGCGCTCGGCTGGGTCTACCGCAAGGACTGGTTCGCCAGGCCCGAGATCCGCTCCGAGTTCAAGGCCAAGCATGGCCGCGAGCTGGCGCCGCCGACGACCTGGACCGAGCTGAAAGAGGTGGCCGAGTTCTTCCAGGGCCGCGAGATCGACGGCAAGAAGGTCTACGGCGCGGCCATCTTCACCGAGCGCGGCTCGGAAGGCATCACCATGGGCGTGACCTCGGCCCTCTATCCCTGGGGCTTCCAGTACCAGAACCCGGAGAAGCCCTATGACATGGAGGGCTTCGTCAACTCCAAGGCGGCCGCCGAGGGCCTCGAGTTCTACAAGGCGATGTACGACTGCTGCACCCCGCCGGGCTACTCTGACTCCTACATGGTCGCCAACCTGGATGCCTATAAGTCGGGCCAGGTGGCGATGATGATGAACTGGTTCGCCTTCTTCCCGGGCCTAGCGAAGGACGAGGCCGTCGGCGGCGACAAGACCGGCTTCTTCGTCAACCCCGGCCAGAACATCGAGGCCTCGACCCTGGGCGGCCAGGGCATCTCGGTCGTGTCCTATTCGGACAAGAAGGACCTGGCGCTTCAGTACATCAAGTGGTTCGCCAAGCCGGACGTGCAGAAGAAGTGGTGGTCGCTGGGCGGCTATTCCTGCCACAACGCGGTGCTGACAGACCCCGGCTTCAAGGACACCGCGCCCTTCGCGGCCGACTTCCTGAAGGCCATGTCGGGCGTCCAGGACTTCTGGCAGGAGCCGACCTACGCCGAGCTGATGCAGTCCATGCAGAAGCGGGTGCACGACTACGTGGTCGCCGGCAAGGGCACGGCACAGGAGGCCCTCGACAAGCTGATCGAGGACTGGACCGTGACCTTCGAGGACGACGGCAAGCTCTAGGCCTTGTCAGGGCGGGGGCGGAGGCGCTCCGTCCCCGCCCATGTCTTCTGTCATCAACCAACGTCGCGGCGACGGCGCGGGGCGAGAGATGGCGCAGTTCCTGGACCAGAAACCGGCAACGATGCTCGCCAGGCGGGGCGGCCTGTCCGACCGGGCCGTGGCCTGGGTATTCATCTCGCCGACCATCGTCCTGCTGCTGGCGATCAACATCTTTCCCCTGATCTGGACCGTCTATCTGTCCTTCACCAACTACCGGGCCAACCGGCCGGGCCGGGAGATCAAGTGGATCGGCACGCGCAACTACGAGCGCCTGCTCGAGAGCGAGGACATCTGGGGCTACCTGCAGGCCACGGCGCACTTCGTCTGCTGGACCATGTTCCTTCAGGTTCTCTTCGGTCTCGGCCTCGCCCTGCTGATCAACCGCAACTTCAAGGGCGCCGGTTTCTGGACCACGGTGATCCTGGTGCCCATGATGCTGTCGCCCGCGGTGGTCGGTGTCTTCTGGACCTACCTCTACCAGCCCCAGACCGGGATCTTCAGCTACATCCTCAACCTCTTCGCCGACTTGGGGCCGGTCGACATGATCGGCTCGGTCGATTTGGCGCCCTGGTCGATCATCATCGTCGACACCTGGATGTGGACGCCCTACGTCATGCTGCTCTGCCTGGCGGGTCTGCGCTCGATTCCCGATTACCTCTACGAGGCGGCCGAGATCGACCGCGCCAACGCGCTGCAGAAGTTCTGGTACATCACCCTGCCGCGGGTCCTGCCCTTCCTGATGCTGGCGGTGCTGTTCCGCGGCATCGAGAACTTCAAGATGTTCGACATGGTGGTCGAGCTGACTTCGGGCGGGCCGGGCTCCACGACCGAGCTCGCCTCGATCAACCTGAAGCGCGAAGCCTTCGAGAAATGGAAGACCGGCTATTCCTCGGCCTTCGCCGTAATCCTCTTCGTGACCGTCTTCGGCCTGGGCAACATCTACGTCAAGGCCTTGAACAAGGTGAAGTCATGAGGGTGGAATCATGAGCGGCGCGACCAAGGCCCATTCGGTCTCTGAGACCGGCCGTCTCGGCAAGTCTGTCGCAGGCGCCCTGGTGATCGCCTATGCCCTGGTCACGATGATCCCGCTGGTCTGGATCTTCATGACCGGCTTCAAGTCGCCGCCGGACTCGATCTCCTATCCGCCGAAAGTCTTCTTCGAGCCCTCGCTGGAAGGCTACGTCAACCTCTTCACCACGCGCACCCGGCAGACCTCGGAGTACATCGAGAGTCTGGGGCCGCCGCAGACCTGGTACGACGAGATCGTGCGCAAGCGGAACATGGTGATCGCCGGCCCCTCGAAGTTCGCCGACCGCTACATCAACTCTATCGTGATCGGCTTCGGCTCGACCTTCCTGGCGGTCTTCCTCGGCACCCTCGCGGCCTACGGGTTCTCGCGCTTCAAGGTCCCCCTGAAGGACGACCTGCTGTTCTTCATTCTCTCGACCCGGATGATGCCGCCGATCGCGGTCGCGATCCCGATCTACCTGATGTACCGGACGCTCGGTCTTTCGGACACTGCGCTCGGCATGATCCTGCTCTATACCGCGGTCAACCTTTCCCTCGCGGTCTGGCTTCTGAAGGGCTTTATCGACGAGATCCCCCGGGAATACGAAGAGGCCGCGGTGGTCGACGGCTACTCCCGCCTGCAGGCCTTCTTCCGGGTGGTCTTGCCCCAGGCGCGCACCGGCATCGCGGCGACGGCGATCTTCTGCCTGATTTTCTCGTGGAACGAATACGCCTTCGTCCTGCTCCTGACCAGCGGACAGGCCCAGACCGCACCGCCCTACATTCCGCTGATCATCGGCGAGGGCGGCCTCGACTGGCCGGCGGTGGCGGCGGGCACCACGCTGTTCCTGCTGCCGATCGTCGTCTTCACCGTGGTGCTGCGCAATCAGCTGCTGCGCGGCATCACCTTCGGCGCGGTGCGAAAATGAGCAGTCCGGACAAGAGCCTCTGGCGCTTCTTCAAGCGCGGCCCCTGGGAGAACGGCGCCACCGTCGCGATCGCGCTGGGCGTGTTCATGCTGATGCAGCCCTTCTCGCTGACCCTGTTCGGGCATTCCTTCACGGTCATCCTGATCGGCACCGTGACCTTCATCGTGGTCAGCCATTTTCCGGAGTGATCATGGCCGAGATCCGTATCGAGAACCTGCACAAGGCCTTCGGCGACTTTGTCGCCGTGCGGGACTCGTCCTTCACCATCCACGACGGCGAGTTCTTCGTCATGCTGGGGCCGTCCGGCTGCGGCAAGAC
>JASJEC010000110.1 GCA_030064845.1 Kiloniellales bacterium | reverse complement strand
CGAGCGGCAGGCGGGCCTCGCGGATCGCGGCCTCGAGCAACCGCCCGAAGCCCTTGACCGAGGCGGTGCCGCCGGCGAAGACCACCGGCACCGGCAGGACCAGCTTGGGCATCCGCTTGGTCTCCAGCAGTTCCCGCTGAAGGGCCTCGACCACGGTTTTGATCACGTCCTTGTAGTAGATCGACAGCGCCCGATCCATGGCGGTCGCCGGACGGCCGGTCAGGTCGAAGTCGTCGCTCTCCTTGTGCAGGCGCACCGTGGTCGGGGTCTCGCCGATCACCGAGGCGGCCTTGAGGTCGATGTAGTCGCCAGCGTGGGTGGTGCAGAAGTTCAGCACCGGCATGCCCAGGAAGGCGACGCAGACATTGCAGAGGCCGCCGCCGAAGCTCATGCCGATTCCGGTGAAGTCGGACTCCTTGAGGGTGGTGTAGACCACGGCCAGGCCCTCGTTGACGCTGTCCGCCTTGTAGCCCAGGTCCTCAAGGACCTCGCGCAACGCCTCCTCGTGGTAGGTGAGCTCGCCTTCCCGGCCCTCGGGCGCGCTGGGGATGGAGTAGCTGATCCGCTCGTCGCCCGCTGCCGGGCCGACCAGCGCCCGGACCGCCAGCTCGATGACCTGCAGGTTGCGCGGCTCGCGCGGGTTCAGCAGGCCGGTGTCCATGGGCCGGCGCATGGTGCCGCCCATGATGTTGGCGAACTCGTCCGCCCGGTTGCCGAAGACCAGGATCTCGTCGCCCTCGACGTGGTGCAGGATGCCTTCCTGCTCCAAGGTCGACAGGGTCATCTTGGTGCAGGGCAACGCGACGAAGGCGTTGAGCTGTTCCTCGAAGACCGCTTGGTTGCCGGACATGGTCGCGGCGACGATCCGGCTGGTGCCCAGATCGAGACCCTTGTATTTGACCGTCTGCTTCGCAGACCCGCCGGTGGCGGGCTTTCTCTTGGCGAGTCCGGCCGTCTTGGTGGCTGCCATGGTTGGTATCGCTCCTCTGCCCGTGTGTGCCCAGTCGCGCCCCGGCCCCCACCGCCCGGCTCGCGACGTCGTGCAGGGGATTGGACCGCCGATCCCGGCCAGCATGGGCGTCCCGCTGTGAGGAAAATGTGGTTTCTGTACGAGAAGCGCGGGTCTGCCACGGAAACGGGCGGCGAGCGTCTTGATCTCGATCAGGGCGGCAGGAGCGGCGCGGCATGCAGATACTCCAGCTGGCCGAAATGATCAGACCGCAGGTTTCTGGATCTGCCATACGGACTGAAGAGAGGTCGCTTTGCATCTGAATAAATTATCATTTCGGGATTCACAGCCCGATGGAGGGGTCAGGACCGAGCAGGCCTTTCTCGGGCGAGTCCTCGCCTGGGCTCGTGACTTGCCCGCGCGTCTGAGCCTGGTCCCCCTCTTCCTGCTGGCGGCCTGCAGTGGCGAACCGGACCTGATCGAAGACTGGGCCCCGGTTCCCCATCAGAACTTCCCGCTGGACTTCGCGGCACCGGGCCTCGAAGGACGCATTCCCCAGTGCTTCAGAGCGGTCGAGCGCCAATATGGCCGCCCAGTCGTGAACACCACGGCACGCTGGATCGCCTTCCGGCCGCAACAGCCCGAGGCCGGGCTTGATCTCCTGCGGGGCGGCGCGAAGTTCGTCCGCTCCATGGATGCCGAGGGCGCCCTGTTCAGAACGCTGGATCGGCTGACCGAAGGCGAGCCGGAGGTGCCCCGGACGAAGGGCCGGGACCGGAACGCGCAGGGCGCCATCCTCTACATCCATCTCCAAGGCGACGGCCGCGATTGCCTCGTCTTCGCCCAGGAGTGGCGGCGGGAGCGCGTCGTCTTCCTGCTCGTTGGATACTACTGCGCGCCCGGCGACGAAGAGCTGACCTCCGGGACGATCCAGGCTGTCCTGGCCGGTATCAGCGAGAAATAGGAGCTCGGCCGCCCCGCGCCGTCGCGCCCGAGGGCACCGAACAGAACGGCAAAAAGGGCGCGCCCTCCGGTGACGGGACCCGGCAGCATCGGGCATACTTCGGCCGCCATGCGAAACCTCGTGATCCCATTTCTCCTCGTGCTGCTCTTGGGCTGCAGCGGAGACTCCGACCTCGGCGAGGAATGGACCGCGATCACCGCAGAGGATTTCCCCCTGGCCTTCGCGCCCGACGAGCTGCGGGGCGCCATCGCCCGCTACCTCAAGTCGACCCGCTACTACAAGGGCCGCGCGATCCTGACCCACCAGGCCAGCTGGAAGGCCCCCAGCGCACGCCTGCCCCGGGCCGAATTGCGCCTTGAACAGTACGGGCGCGCTTTCGTCATCGCGCAGAACCCCGAGACGGCGGTGAGCCGCTTGATGGACTCGATTTTCGAGGGCCGCAGACCGGCGATCCTGGTCAAGAATCGAGAGGTCAACGCGCTCGGCACCATCGACTACCTTGTGGTCCGCGACGAGACGGCCGAATGCGTGGTCTTCTCCCAGAGTTGGCGCCGCGAGAGCATCCTCAACCTCCTGCAGGGGCTTTACTGCATCGCCCCGGGGTCGGGGTTCTCGGACACGCGTATTGCAACTTTGCTCCGCAGCTTGAAGCCGAAGTGAGGCCGGCAGAGCACGCTATTCGACCGAGCAGCCCGGCCCTGGCGGGGAGCACTCCAGGCGACGACGGCCGTTTCAGTTGTCACCTAATCCTCCTGCTCCGGCACGTCATGTCCTGCGGCCAGGGCATTCCTGGCCGCTCTCGCGCTCGCCGCCAATCCCAGCGCGATGAAGGCTTCGGCCAGTGTCATGACCTCGCCCGCTGTGTCATGACGCAACTGACGGTGCCAACTCACGAAGACCTGGACGAGTTCGTCGACATCGGCATGACTCAGGCGCTTGGAGCGCACGCCATTGGCGTGGTTGCGCAGGAGCCGTTCCGCCTCCTTCTCGATCAGATCTTCCGGAAGTTCATTGAAGCCGTAGCGCAAGACCTCGTGATCGACGACCGAGACACCAGCGTTCGTCTGTAGACGTTGTCCCTTTGCGTTGGCCTGTTTGACCGCGATCTTGCCGCCTACCTGGTTCGAGGTTGGCGGCGCATCTCCCAACTTGAACTCAAAAACGGTCCCTTTTGCCCCGGGCGTCGGAAGAATGAAGCTGTTGGCGAAGATCCGGAAGCCATCCGAGAAACCGTTCTTGGAGACGGCATCGAGGACGGTCTCCTTTCCGGATGCGAGCAGCAGCCTGTCCTGGCCGGTGGATACAACTTCCATCCCGGCGTTCTCCAGCAGCCGAACGAAGTCGAGTTCGACCGGTTTGCCCTTAAAGTGAGGCATCAGTCCTTTGAGCAGCTTCTTCTGATCGGCAGTGAGCTTTGGCCAGACCTCGGCAAAGGCCTCCTCTGCCGAAATGCGGCGAATGAACTCAGGCACGCTGCCCCGACGCCGAGCGACGGCGAACCTGCCATGAACCTCCTTGAGCAAGTCAGACCTGCGCAGGGCCACCGCGACCGTCCGCGTCCGGAGGGCCCGCCGGGTCAGCGTACGCAGCGTCTTAAACAGAGGTCCGAGGGCCGGCAAGGTGCCTGCAGTCGACAGGACGCCAAGTAAGCCTTGCTTCGCAGCCTCGTCCAGGTCGCCGCGGGTCAGGGCCTCAACCATGGCGTCGAAGCTCTCGATCGCATCGCCGGCGCTGCGGAATTCACCGATGATGGGTATGATGTCGAGCAGCAGCTCGCTCCAAGCCTCGGCATCCTGGGCGACCTCCGGGAAAAAGATCGCGATCAAGCCGGCTCTGATCGCGGCAGGATCGTGGCCGGCGCGGATCGCGGCCCGGGCAGCCAGCACGGCCTGCCGGGCCTCTGCGTCATCTTCCGTATCATCGTTCAGCGGCCCGAAACGACCGAGCATCTGATCGATGTCGTCGCGGAGCGCGTGATCTGGTTCTCGGCTCGTGATCAGCCGGTCGATCAGAGCGAAACGCTCGCGCACGTCTGCCGGATCGCTTGCGATGGCGCGCGCGACCGACCAGCTCACGACCGCGAGCGGTGCCTCGTCCGCCTCGCCGATCGCGATCTGGCCGTCGTCTTGCAGGCGCAGCCGGAGGCCGCTCTCCGCTTCCAAGGCGGCAAAAGCCGCTCGGCCCTCACGGCGCTGGTCGTTGTAGTCGCGGCCCGAACGCAAGAGGTCTCGCTGGGCCCGGAGCGCGGCTTCAGCCGCCCTCGTCCGGCTATGCCCGGCCGGGACCAAGAAGCCGACGCCGCTGCCGAGGCGTGCCCGCGCGAGGCTGACGAGGCGCTGCACCGTGAAGGGGTCATCGCCAAAGGCCGATGCGATACGATCTTCGAGACTCGCAAGGTCATCTGGCGAGGCGGACAGGATCTCCTCCACCAGGTCGGCCAGAATCGCCGAGCGCGTGGCATCGAGACCGGGACCGGTCCAGTCATCCGTCACGCCCGGGGTCAGCCCCAAATTCGGCGGCGCCACGATCTCTGCCAGGCTGTGCGTGAGCTCTGCCTCGTCTTGCGCAGGATCGGAGTCAAGTTTGGCTGCGCCGAAGTTCTGCGCCCGAGGATAGGCAGCGACGGGCAAGGAGAAATCGTCGGCAACGGCCGACTCCGGCTGTTGCTCCAACAACTCCGAGAGCTCGCTCAAGGTCCCCGACAACCCGTCGATACCGAGGCCGATCCTGGGATCGACCGAGTGGAGGCGGTGATGCTCGAAGCGCTCGAAAAGGTGGCGGGCACCGGCCTGCTCTACGAAGGGCAAGCCGTCCACAAGTTCGCCGTAGACCTTCGGCCAGTCGTTCGAAAAGCCGGCCTCCAGCCCACGCATCAATTCGACGCGAGTTTCCAGGTCGGCCCGTTGGAACTCCTGCACGAGCTCGGCGCGTTCCTGATTGCTCAGAAGGCGGGGATTCTCGATACCGCCCTGCTCCTGGTAGTAGCCGGCGAAGAAGAGGCGCGCCTGATCTTCTTGGGCGCGGTTCAGAAGCGTGCCTCTAGAATGCAGCTGGCGCAGCTTGGTCCGGACCTGATCGTCGACGTGGCCGCGCGGGTCGAGCTCGAAGCGACGGCGCTGCCGGTCCGCCATCGTCACGATCTTCGCCAGCTCAGCAAAGCTGAAGGGTCCCGTCCCGGATACCGAAGTTATCGGGTCCTGCTGTTCCGACGGAGTCGTGCTTGGGGCCTGAGTCATCGATGGCGTTCTCCAGTACCGGTTCGAGACGACAGCGGCGCCGTGAAGCGCCGCGCGTAGAGGATGAGGGCGGCTTCACCGGCCGGTGTCGGGTCGTGCCGACGGAAGCCGAGGCGTTCGAGCCAGACCTGGCCGGCCGTGTAGTCGGCCCGCACCCGGGCTTCGATGCGGTCGAGGCCGAGTTCCGTGGCGATTCGGGGCAACAGGCAAAGCACTTGGCGATGAAGGACCAGAGGCCGGTGGCGCAACTCGTCGCCGAGGATCGCCCAGGCGCGGCCGACCCGGCGGCTCGGCGGCGCCAGCACCCCGGCGCAGCCCAACACCTGGCCGGCGTCCTCCGCCGTAAAGGCTTGGCCCGGCGGCAACGGCAGGCCCTGCAGGCCGTCGAGCTGCGCGGCGGTCAGGGCCGGCGGATCCAGACCCGCGAGGTCGGCCAGCCGGAAGTGTCGGAGGGTGATCATGGGCAAGCGCCGGCTCAGATCACGTCGCGGGTCTGCAGTTCCGGAGCGATCGCCAGCAGGGTGAAGGGCAGCGGCGCCTCGCCCTGGATCACCAGGCGCGGGTCGCGGTCGTAGTCGCCCGGGAAGGTCACGCGGTACTCGCCCGAGAACAGCGGCACCGCACCGTCCATGGCATCGCCGACGGTGCGGAAGACCAGGGGCTCAAGCGCGGTCTGGTCCGGTCCGACCCGGCCGGCCAGGGCGTGCAGCAGAACCAGGGTGACCCCGTGGACCCGCTTGACCTTGCCGACCGACGTGCCGGCCGCGGCCCCGACCGCCAGCTTCAGGCTTCGGAAGCTGTGCGCGTAGGGCAGCCCGACCACGACCTCGCGCGCCGGCGTGCGCAGCTCGATCCCGCCGCTGGAGACCATCCGCTCGGGGTGGACCGCGCCGTCGGCCAGGACGGCGACGGTCTCGCCCTCCAGGTGGTCCAGGCCGGTGATCGTGGTCACCGGCGCGGGGAAGCTTCCGCTCAGGCCGCTGTCGACGAAGAAGGCGCGCTTCTGGGCTTCGAGCACGGCCGCGCGCCAAGCGGCCTCGTCGGGGAAGTCGCTGCGCTCCGGCCCCTCGAACCCGCCCTCCAGCACCTCGAGGCTGCGCCGGGTGGCGCCGTCGATGGTCCGCTTGACCAGGAACCAGACCTCGTCGCGGTTT
Organism: Kiloniellales bacterium; assembly: GCA_030064845.1. Taxonomy (NCBI): domain Bacteria; kingdom Pseudomonadati; phylum Pseudomonadota; class Alphaproteobacteria; order Rhodospirillales; species Kiloniellales bacterium. The sequence goes on along the minus strand of JASJEC010000110.1, from coordinate 667 downwards.
TCGGAACCGGTGGCGGCGCTGCCGGGGATCACCGCCAGGCTCTCGACCACCGCCCCGCCGTCCTGGTAGCGACCGCCGAGGAACTGCCGGGACCAACCGATCACGTCCTGCTCACGGAGGTAGGTCAAGGTCGCCAGCTGGCCGTCGCGGCGCAGACACCACAGCAGGCTGTCCGGCTCCTCCTGGTAGGCCAGCGCAGTCAGTCCGCCCTGGGTGACGTGGTTGGCCAGGACGGTGAGATCGGGCGCGCGGTAGCCGTCGCTCTCGAAGTTGAAGGAGAACTCCCGCACCTTGCGCTTGGCCCGCTGCAAGAACAGGGCGACGTTGCTGATCCGCGCCGGTGCCAGATCGGCGCTGCCGTGGGAGGCGTGCTGCTTGACGTCGATGTCGCTCGGGGTCAGCACCGGGCCGTCGGAGGAGATCACCCACTCGCCGCCGGCGGTGCCCATGAAGAGCTGCCGGCCCGGCGCCAGCCAGCGGATCGCGTTGACCCGGGTCGCGGCGATGGTGAAATCCAGGGCGTCGTCGTCCTGGACCTCGACCGCACCGCCCTCCAGGCTGTCCGGCCGCATGTTTTCGAGGTCCGCGGACTGGGACAGCCAGAAGGTCTGCGACTGGGTCCGGGTGTTGGCGGCGGCGAAGCGCTGCTCGAAGAAGGTCACGGTCG
>JASJEC010000109.1 GCA_030064845.1 Kiloniellales bacterium | reverse complement strand
GATGCCGAAGTTCATGCGCGCAAAGCTGCGGCAAGTTCCAGGGCAAAGCAATCGGAATGATGAAAGTCCGGCCGCCCCGGCGGATGCGCCAGGGCCCAGTAGGAGAGGCGGCCGTCAACCTCCTCGATCACCGCCGAGAGGCCGAGCTGCCAGGGCGCGTCGGGCGGCAGCTCGGGCAGGCGGTCGAGCGTCAGCTCGGCCCGCAGCTCGAAGGCCCCGTCCCGGGCCTCGACCGCGAGCTGCGGCGCCTCCACTTCCTGGGCGACCCGCATCCCCGCCCGGTAGCCCGCGAAGCGGTAGGCCGCCCAAAGGGTCGAGGGCGCGAAGTTGAACTCGTGGTAGACACCGCCCGGCGCCGCGCGCAGGAAGGCCTCGAAGCAAGTGTGCTGCCAGAGCCCGTCGGCGCGTGCGGCCGCGGCGACGGCCGGCAAGCTGATCGCACCGATCTCGCCGGTCACGCGGTAGCGAAGCCGCAGGGCATCGGGGCTCGGCCGCGCGGCCTCGACGGCGATCTCGATCGCCGCACCGCAGGGCGAGTTCGGGTGAAGCTTCAATTCCTGATGCATTACGTCAATGTAGCGGCGACACTCGACCTCGCGAGAGCTTTCTGCCTGGGTAGGACCAAAGCTGTGTGGCCCAAGCGTCAAGCCAAGGGCTCGACGGCTAAACTAGGCATCCCATGGCATGGCAAGCCCTTCGAAGGTCTCTAGGTCGGGATCACGCTGCGTCGCCTGGTCTCTATCGAAGAGCCAGCCGGATAGGTATTCATCCGAAATGCTCTCTTCCAAATACCAAAGCAGGAATTTCCATATGTTTGAGGCGACGATATATCTGGATCTTTCTGGTGCTTCCGCCATGTCAATGAAGAAGACGGGCCATCCTTGCCCGAATTCCTGCGCCGTCGGCATGATGTAATAGTTGCCGCAGCCATCGTCAGCCAACGGGATCCATCCTCGCTGCTTCCACTCCGGGTGAAGGTCGTATAACTCCTCGATTCCAGTCAGGAAGTGCTTCCGCTTCGTGTAGATGCCGAAAAGACCGCCGGCGGAGACGCAAGCGCCGTTCGCGATCTCCAGCCACTCGGCAAGGGGCCTTGGCACTTGGATACCCGTGCGCTTCGAAAATGCCTTCAGCTCATCGGCGGATATCCCTGTCGGCGCCGGCTTTCCCCTCGGGAGAACGGCCTTTGCCAAGAGCTCTCTGATTCTCGACCGCTCAACAGGATCGGTGCTCATATCGATTTCTTACTTCCCCTAGCGAGCAAATTGGAGCTGTCATTGCCTCAATCGTGCGGCCTCTGAAGCAATCAGAGAAAGTCTTGCAAGACGCTCCGGACTCCTTCCTGGTTCTTTTTCTCGACCAAGGGAACAAACGCTCCGGTAAAGGTGACGGCCATCATTGCCGCAAATGCAACGTCGATCTCATAGTGGAAAGCTATGTACAGAAAGCAAAGCCCGACCAGGACGAAAGTGGCGGGAAACGCGAAAATTTGCCACAACCAGCAAAAACCGCGGTGCGGGCGGAACCCCGTGTTGCACTCTTTGCAGAATATATCTGACCACAGAGACCTAGTCATTTGCCAGTAAGAGACCCCACGTTGTGCACAGCCTGACATCTTTCTTTCATTTCGGGGCCTGCTCTCTTGACGGGTCGCAGCCTTTCGGACTTGTGAGCCTCTACACAGTGATTTTTCAGCCGAAACTCCTAGGCCTTTCACCTTGAAAAGAAGAGCGCTGCCGGCCGCATTCAAGGGCTACCGCAAGATCGGCGGGGTGCTCAGGTTTGCCGTCTTCGAGGAGGCGGAGGCAGACGAGGCCTCGGCCCTTGAGGCGATCGCGGCGGTGGTGCCCGGCATCGATAACGGGGTGTTGCGGTCGCTCGGCTACAAGCGCATTGGCGAGCGGGCCTTCTTCGGAGACTGGTATGATCCCAAAGATGGGGCCCTGATCAAGCTCGGCCGATACCGGACTGGGGATGGCCGGGAGGTGATCGACCCGAAGCTGAAGGACCTCGATTCGGCCGGGATCGTCTCGGGCGCGGCCTTGCTTTCGGGTCCGGGCGCGGGCGGGCAGTTCGCCTACGCGTTTTCCCAGACGCCCTATGGCTTGAGGGCGAAACCGAGCGTGGTCCAGGACCGTTTCGACAAGGTTCGTGAGGTCATCCTGCCACCGGAACTGGAGCACGATATCCTCGACTGGAGCCACCCGAGGCTTCCCGAGGCGTCATCATACTTCGCGGCCGGGGCGGAGTATTGGGGCGTGTTTCTCTTCACCATCCACGTTCCCGCACTGCGGCGTCTGACCGCGATCGCCGGCTCCACGTCGGATTGAGAGCGATGCAGGCGGGGCAGCCTGCGTGCACCGCTACGTCCCAGACCTGGTCCGGGCGCGCGTTAGGCGCCCCAGGACTGGGCGACCTTGCGGGCGAGTTCCTGGTTGAAGAGGCGCTCCATGGTCAGGCCGAGGGAGGGGGTGCGGTCGATCAGCTTGCGCAGGGGCTCGGACGACCAGGCGATGTAGCGGGTGCCCGGCGCCAGGAACACGGTGGCCGAGGCCGGCGTGTCCAGGAGGAAGGCGACCTCGCCGATGAAGACCCCGGGGCGGAGCGAGAAGGCCTTGCCGGCCTTGACGACCTCGATCCCGCCGTCGAGCACGTAGTAGAGCTCGCGGACCGGCCGGCCCTCCTGGGTCAGGGTCGTCGTGACCTCGGCCTCGCGCCACTGAGCCAGGCGCATCAGCCGGCGCAACTCGCCCGGGGTCAGGACCTTGAGGGTCTCCAGGAAGTGCCGCTCCTCCTCGCTGTGGCGGAAGTGCAGGCGCTCCAGGACCAGGCGCGCGATGCCGACGGCGTTGGCCGCGCCGAGCACCGAGCTCCAGAAGACCGGCGCCCACATCGGCTCGACCGCGTGGGCGTAGAAGTAGGCGACGTAGGCGAAGCTGCCGGCGAGCAGGAAGAGGCGCAGCAGCAGCTGGCGCCGTAGCAGCAGACCCAGCCCCTGCAGCAGCGCGGCGACGTGGATCAGCCAATCGCTGTCGACGGTGAACTCGAGCACGGCCACTTCCCCCCTTGCGGAGGCGTCCGCCGCCGGCGAATCCGGCGCCGGAGCTCCGCGATGGGGCGGATCCTGCCAGCGCGACCGATCGGCGCGTGTGGGGTTGGCCACAAGGGCGCGCGGCCGGGCGTCGGTGCAATGGGACGGTGGCCCTCGGTGCCGACCAAGGAGGTGGCAGGACGGGCGGCGTTGTGGCGCGCGGCCTAGATCCAGCCTTGCTTCTGGAAGGCGGCCTTCAGTTCCCCGGCGATTTCCTCGGCGGTGCGTTTGGCGGCGCCTTCCAGGGTCTCCGAGCCCGTCGCCTCGCCCGCGACCTTGACCGCGCTGCCAACGACGAGGCCGACCGGGTTGGCGGTCGCCACCGTGACCGCAGCCGGCACCAGGACGCCGGGGGTCTTGCCACCGTCGGAATCGATCTCCCGGGACCCGAGCGGGCGCAGGCCCTTGTCGGTCACCTGGTAGCCCTCGACCACGGTCCTCAGCTCGGCGGCGCCGGAGCCGAAGCCGACCAGCATGCGCTTGCCGACGCTGCCCTCGTCGATGGAGACGAAGTGGCCCTTGATGACCGCGTCGCCAGCCTTCGGCTTCGGCGCCTTGGCGGCTTCCGTCGCCGGCAGCCCCATGGCCCGGATCTGGGCGACCAGATTTCTGGCAACCGAGGCACCGAGCTTGCGGCCGACCTCGAGCTCCTGGTTCGTCTGAGGCGTGGCGTGGCCGGTCACCCGGTCGGCGATCGCGGAGTTGGGCGGCACCTCCGCTGGGGTCGCAGAAAAGGTGTAGACGATGATGCGATCCGGTCGCGGGATCTTCTCATCACCGATGTAGGACTTGCTCGAGGTGACCTCGGCCGAGGCGCAGGCGCCGAGAAGGCCGGCGACAAGCAGGAAAGAAACGAGATTTCCTAGCGACTTCATACCGGTTTCCCCGAGTTGGACAGCCTGCGCGGTGCCGTCGGCAGGCCCGGATCCGCGTGTCTCAACCTGAGCGATGCGGCCCGGAGGTCCGGTACAGCGAAGGCGCGAAAAACCTGGCGGGCGTTCTCTAACATGTTATACTGTATTTTTACCGTACAGTAGTGTATGCTTATGTCAAGAGTGCCAAGGAGCAAACGCCTCACCAGGGAAGACTGGCTGGCCGAGAGCATGCAGGTCTTAGCGAAAGAGGGGATTGCCGCGGTCAAGGTCGACCGCCTCGCCAAGCGGCTGGGCTGCACCCGCGGCAGCTTCTATCACCACTTCAAGGATCGGCGGGACCTGCTCGTCAGCATGCTCGAGCACTGGATCCGCGCCTGGACGCTGGACATCCTTGACGACATCTCGGGCCTGGACCTCGACCCGAAGACGACGCTGCGTGCGTTGATCAAGCTCATTCGCAAGCGCAAGGCTGCGGACTTCGATGCCACGATTCGCGCCTGGGCGCTGAGCGATCCCTTGGCGGCGGACTACGTGCATCAGGCTGACGAGATACGACTGGGCTACGCCAGATCGCTGTTCAAGGCCGCAGGCTTCAGGGGGCTCGAGCTGGAGAACCGCGTGCGGCTGTTTCTCTACTACGAGGCCTTCGAGCCGATGATGTTCGTGCGCCAGAGCGCCAGGAGCGAGGACGCGCTGATCGAGCGACGGCTCGAACTCTTGATGGGGACGTAAGGCAGGGAACCCGGCAAGCGATCTCGCTTTGCCGGACCGGAAAGGGGACATCGGGATGACGTCGAGGCGGATGCTCGCTGCGTCTTTGAGGGATCGCGGGCATGGGATTCTGGCCTTGGCGCTCCTGTCGGCCGTTCTGGTCTGCGGGCCGGCCCTGGCCGGCGGCCTCTACATCAACGAGTTCGCGACGCCGAGTCAGGGGGTGGCCGGTGCCGGCGCCGAGGCGGTCGCGGTCGACGCCTCGACCACCTGGCACAACCCGGCCGGCATGACCCGGGTGGAGGGCAACGAGGTTATGCTGGGCGCGGGTCTCGGCTACGCCCAGACCCGCTTCGATCCGGATTCCACGACGCCCTTCGACGGCGGCAACGGCGGCAATGCCGGCAGCTTCATACCGATCCTTGGCAACTACGGGGTCGCGAGCGTGACCGAGGACGTGAAGCTGGGACTGGGCGTGTTCTCGATCAGCGGCGCCTCGCTGGACTACAACAACAACTGGACCGGCCGTTTCCAGAACCAGGAGATCAGCCTCCTTTCCGCCACCATCAACCCGACGGCGGCCTTCCGGATTACCGACTGGCTGTCCTTCGGCGCCGGTTTCGTCGCGACCTATGCCGATCTGGAGTTCAAGCTGGCCGTGCCGCCCGGCGGCGAGGGTCAAGCCGAGATCGACGGCGACGACTGGGCCTTCGGCTTCGACGTCGGCCTGCTCTTCGAACTGACGCCGCGCACCCGTCTGGGCGTGGTCTACCTGTCCGAGCAGGATCTGAGTTTCTCCGGCGATCTCAAGATCGATCCGGCCGACATCGACGTCGGCTCGGACACTCAGCTCGACCTCGCGCAGACGGTCCGGGTCGGGCTGTACCACGAGTTCGACGACCGCTGGGCCGTGCTGGGCACCTTCGCCTGGGAAGACTGGAGCACCCTGGACAACCTCCTGGTCTCGACCGACGGCGGCACGGCCGCGATCCCGCGGAACTGGGAGGACACCTACAAGTTCGGCGTCGGCGTCCACTACCGGCCGGTCGGAGACTGGCTGCTGCAGGTCGGCTTCTCCTACGACACCTCTCCGGTCAGCGATCGCGACCGGACCGCCGACATGCCGATCGACCGGCAGCTACGCTTCGCCGTTGGGGTTCAGCATCAGATGTCCCAGAGCATGACCCTTGGCGGGTCCTTCGAGTTCATCGACCTCGGTGACGGAAAGATCGATGACGACACCCTGCGCGGCGACTACCAGGACAACTACGCCCTTTTCGTCGCCGTGAACGCGAGCTGGAAGTTCTGAGCGGCGAAGCAATAGAACCTGTTGAGGACGGTCGACCGGTCACACCGGTGTCCGGACGATGCAAACCTAGATAGCCGGAGAAGGAGAAGAAGATGACGATCCAGGAGACCCTGACACCCAGTCTGACGGCGGCGGCGGCACTGCTGGCGGCGCTGAGCGTGACCGCGGTCCCGGCGCGCGCCCAGCAAGCCGACGCGCCCTTCCTGGCGCTGCAGGATCGGCAGAAGGCGACCTGGGCCGAGGAGGACAAGACCATCGACGAGAAGCTCGCGGCCCTGGAGCAGCGCTTCGGCAAGAAGCCCAACATCATCTACATCCTGACCGACGACGTCGGCTGGGGCGAGCTGGGCTGGCAGGGCGGCGGCAAGCATCGCGGCACGCCCTCGGAGGAGCTCGACAAGATGGCCTACGAGGGCATGCGCTTCTGGGCCGCCTACTCGGAACCTTCCTGCACGCCCAGCCGGATTGCCATCAACACCGGGCGGCACCCGGTGCGCACGGGCCTGACCTCGGTGTTGTGGCCCGGCAGCGATCAGGGCCTGTCATCGGAAGAGAAGACCGTCGCCGAGGTCCTTTCAGAGGCCGGCTACAACACCGCCATGTGGGGCAAGTGGCATCTGGGCGAACTGCCCGACTACGCGCCAGAAAACCAGGGCTACGATTATGCCTACTACGGCCTGTTCAACGGCGCGCCCGACGCCTGGCAGCCGGCGGCGGAGTTCTACGCGGGCAACATGCCGCAGCCGACCTCACCCGCCTTTTACGATTTTCCGGGCAACGAGGCCTACAAGGCGCTGACCGGCATCGACCTCGAAATCGGCGGCTACATCGGCGAGAAGGGCCAGGGTCGCAAGGCAATCGAAGGACTCGCGGGCACTCCGAGTGAGAAGCGCCAGGAGGCCTTCGAGAAGGAGTCGATCGCCCAGATCACCGCCTACGTGAAAGACAAGGCCCAGGACGACAAGCCCTTCTTCATCTACTGGGCGAGCTATGCGCAACAGATCAGCGGCTCGGAAGAGTTCAGGGATGCGCCCTTCGTCGACAACGCCAACGCCCAGGCCTCCTTCATGGCCATGCATAACGACCATGTGCGTCAGCTGCTCGAGACCCTGAGGGCGGAGAACATCGCCGAGAACACCCTGGTGGTCTGGTGGAGCGACAACGGCCCGATGTACGCTTTCTGGCCCACCGCCGGCTATTCCTGGCTGAAGGGCGGCAAGGGCCAGGTGACGGAAGGCGGCGTGCGGGTGCCGGCCATGGCCTGGTGGCCCGGGATGATCGAGCCCGGCCAGGACCCGGTCGACATGATCCACCTGACCGATCTCTACACCACCGCCGCACGGCTTGCCGGGGCGACCGACCGACTCCCGACCGACCGGATCGTCGACGGGGTCGACCAGACCGCGTTGCTGCTGCTCGGCGAGGGCCATTCGCGGCGCAACTACATGTTCCACTACAGTGGCCCGAAGCTCGGCGCCATTCGGTGGGAGAAGATCAAAGCGCTGGTCGAGGGGCCCGGCCACGGCGGCCTGCCCGGGATCACGATGTGCAACGTGATTCGCGATCCCGGCGAGAAGTACTGCTCTATGTTCCCCTATCTCTGGACGATCACGCCCTTCCAGAACGTCGTGAAAAGCCACATGGAGCTGATCGCCAAGTTCCCGCACCGTGAACCGGGCCTGCCCGAGGAGGCTGGGCTGACCCCGCATGACTAGACCCGGCCTCGACCGACCGCTTGTTGCGGCAAAGAAAGCCCTGTGTGGGGCACACATCAGGCGGTCTCTTGTGCTGCCGAGGATGATCCGCAAGACGTGGGATGGTGATCTGGCGATCATCGCTTGGGCCGTTCTGGCTTGTATGGGCCTCGCGCTGCAGCCTCGTGTCGCTGCCGCCGTCGAGATGATCCCGCTCGACGGCGGCACCTTCCTCATGGGTTCGCAAAAGCACTATCGCGAGGAAGGGCCGCTGCGCCGGGTCACGGTCGGGCCTTTCCTGATCTCCAAGACCGAGGTCACCAATGCCGAGTTCGCGGAATTCGTGGCCGCGACGGGCTACGTCACCACGGCCGAACGCGCGCTCGACCCGGCCGAGCATCCGGACTGGCCGGCAGACCTGCTGCAGCCGGGCTCGATGGTCTTCGCGCCTCCGCAGCACGCGGTCAGCCGGCGGGACTCGACGGCCTGGTGGCGCTACGTCCATGGTGCGAACTGGCGCCATCCCACGGGCCCCGAGAGCTCGATTGCCACCCTCGACGACCATCCGGTGGTGCAGGTCTCGCCCGAGGACGCGGAAGCCTACGCGAAATGGGCCGGCGGGCGGCTGCCGACCGAAGCGGAGTGGGAGTACGCGGCGCGCGGCGGCCTGGAGGGGGCCGACTACGTCTGGGGCGAAAGCTACGATCCGGTCGAGGGCTGGAAGGCCAACACCTGGCAAGGGGCCTTCCCGCAGAAGGACGACGCGGTGGACGGCCATCACGGCACCGCACCCGTCGGCTCCTTCGCGCCGAACGGCTTCGGGCTTCACGACATGGCCGGCAATGTCTGGGAACACGTCGCCGACTGGTGGGTGCCGGGCCACCCGAAGGTGGAAGAGACCGATCCGCGCGGGCCGCCGCAGCGCCTGGCCGCCCGTTTTTCGCCCCCCGAGGTTGGACCCAGGCGGGTCGTCAAGGGCGGCTCCTGGCTCTGCGCACCGAACTTCTGCCACCGCTATCGTCCCGCGGCCCGGCAGGCGCAGGAAATGGGTCTGGGGACCAACCACATCGGCTTCCGCATCGTGCGCGACCGGGAGTGAGGCGAGGAAGCGGACGGCCTTGCCGCGAAGTGGGTCGCTCGCCGTGGCTAGACTGAAAATGCGACGCTCCGCTATTGGGCCTGAGTGGCGTTTGGCGATAGGCTCGGTGCTCGGCCAAGAATGACACCGCCAGCAATCCAGAACGGAGCCACCCCGATGTCCTTCGCTCGCTATCCCAGCTTGAACCAGGCGGTGGTCTTCGTCACCGGCGGCGCCTCGGGCATCGGCGCGGAGATCGTGCGCGCCTTCGCCGAGCAGGGCTCCCAGGTCGGTTTCCTCGACTTCGACACGGAACGGGGCGCGGCCCTGGCCGAGACCCTGACGGGCGCCGGTGCGACGCTGCGCTTCGAGGCCTGCGACCTGCGCGACATCGCGGCCTTGAAGCGCGGCGTCGCGGCGCTGCAGGACGCGCTCGGCCCGGCCACGGTGCTGGTCAACAATGCCGCGCGGGACGACCGCCATGCCTGGGACGAGGTCACCCCCGAGTACTACGACGAGCGGATCGCGGCCAACCTGCGGCACATGTTCTTCGCCATCCAGGCGGTCGCCCCGGGCATGATCGCCGCCGGCAAGGGCTCGATCATCAACTTCGGCTCCAACTCCTGGTGGGAGGCGTCGGGCGGCATGCCGGTCTACACCAGCGCCAAGGCGGCGGTGCACGGCATGACCCGCGCCTTCGCCCGCGACCTCGGCCCGCACCGGATCCGGGTCAACACGGTGGTGCCCGGCTGGGTCATGACCGAGCGCCAGAAGGAGCTCTGGGCGACGCCCGAGGCGCTGGAGCGGCATCGCCAAAAACAGTGCCTGCCGGACCTGATCGAGCCGGTCTACCTGGCCCGCATGGTGCTGTTCCTGGCCTCCGACGACGCCGCCATGTGCACGGCCAACAACTACATGGTCGAGGCCGGCTCGATCTAATCCGAGCTTGTCGCGTTGGCCTTGCGGTTTTCGGCCAGCTTCTGGAACTCGCTCTCGATTTCGGCGGCGAAGCCGGCGCCGGCTTCGGCATAGGCGTTGAAGGCAATGTTGGCGCCGGCCGCCTCCAGCGCCTCGGCGTGGTCCGGATACTTCGCCAGGGCGGCCACGTAGCCGTTGAAGCCGGCCGCCATGATCTGCTCGAGCGCGTACATGTTGGCACGGTGCTCCGGCATCGCCAGCATGATGACGCGGATTTTTCGGTGCTCGTCGCGGATCCGCTCCCAGAAATCCGAATCCGCCGCGTCTCCCAGGATCACCGTGCGGCCCGCAGCCTGGTGCTCGGCCACCTTCTCCGCGTCGCTGTCGATGCCGATCATGGGCAGGCCGCTGTGTTCATGGATGTAGTCGTAGGCACCGCTGCCCATGCGGCCCATGCCGAAGATCGCGACCTCCAAATCGCCGACAACCAGGTCCTGGTCCTCCGGATGGCGGGTCTTCGTCTCAAAGGGCAGCAGTCGGTCCTTGGACCGGGCGTAGAGCCCGTGGGCCGCCCGGTTGAGGGGCGCTGCGATGATGAAGGAGATCGAAACGGACACGGCGATGATCACCAGCCACTCGCCGCCGATCCAGCCCTTTTCCGCGGCGAGGGAACCGACGATGAGGCCGAACTCGCTGTAGTTGGCGAGGCTGAGCGACGAGAGCAGCGACGACCGGGCCCGCAAACGGAAACGGGTCAGGAGGAAGAAGAACAGCGCGGCTTTGAACGGGACGAGGAGGATCAGGAGGATGGCGATCCCGAAGCCCTGGAGGCTTGGCGCGCCGGACAGCCCGATGTTGAGGAAAAACCCGACGAGCAGGATCTCCTTGAAGCCGAAAAGCGATTCGGCGACCTCCGAGGCCCGCTTGTGGTGGGCCAGCAGCATACCGATCAGGAGCGCGCCGAGGTCCGGCTTCATGCCGACCA